>PACG01000149.1 GCA_002699335.1 Candidatus Poribacteria bacterium | reverse complement strand
CAATCTCGAGACAGCTATCCTTCAATCTCGAGCCATCGATTTCAGTGTGGCGGCTAAACTGCTCAGCTTTGACTATAGCTTCACTACCTTATTATTGAAGACAACTTTATTGGAGAAAGCCCTGGACGTTCACACTGACAGCAGCGGTAATACCAATTACGATAAGGTGGCCGAAGATTTAGAGGGCATAACACGTAGCCAATTGAAAGAAAAACTGGCCATTAGCCAGGCGCAATCTATCTTTACTCTCAGTCTGGTTATAGGCTTGAATATAATCTCCCTGCCCAACCGTCCTGATACAGCCCTGACAGCTTACAGCCTGGCACAGCAGATCAGTGCCATTGATACCGACGTCAGTGTCAATTTCGTCATTCGCATGGACCCTACCAGCCAACGGTTTAAAGCCTTTGTTCCATCAGTTGATGCTTCAGACAGTGCTTATAATTTCTCTATTGATGGTGGACATGGCTATATTATCAACATGGCAGATGCCGATCCGGTCTCACCTCGACAGGTAGGTTTTAGCGGCGGTATCTGGGTAGACCTACCCGCAACGGCACCGGCAGCGGATGCGGTTCCAGACCAGAACTGGGCCTTTGTCCTTGATAGTCCAACCTTTCTCCAATTAGGCAGCCGTCAGCCGGCCACTTATCGGTTGATCGATCGTCAGATAAAACGCCGTTCAAGAGCGGATGCACAGCCCCCGTACATCCGCTGGCAGGGCCAAATCGAGCAACCCGGCCGATTGCGAATTGCCCTGGTGGATCAGAGCCGGCGGTCAGTAGTCAACCAGGGGGATCAACTAGAATTGGAGATTTTTGATCAACGGGGACAGTTAATGGCCTCTTCAATCGTCAACATTACTGCCCGTGACACTGAAGTCGGTTTGGTTCAGGTCGATCTGAGACTGAATCCCATCCCGCCGGCGACACGGCTCCTACCCAACTATCCCAATCCTTTTAACCCGGAAACCTGGATTCCCTTCCAACTTCATCAAAGCTCGCTAGTCAGTATCCAGATCTACGATGCTACCGGGTTACAGACTCGACGACTGGAGTTGGGCTTACTCCCAGCTGGTCTTTACCACACCACCGACCGGGCCGTCTATTGGAACGGTCGGAATCAAGTTGGTGAGCAGGTTGCCAGCGGCATCTACTTCTACCAACTAGAAGTAGACGGTTATCGGCAGACACGCAAGATGGTGATCCTGAAGTAACCCCTTCCTATCCTTCGGATATGAAACAGTATATAATTATATACTGTTTCACTGTTTCTTCCCTTTTACCAAAAAGCTCCCTTAGAGAAAGAGGATGTCAAGATCGTTGGAGAGGGTGGATTAACAGCCGATCAAACACATGATGGACAATTAACTATCGCCTCGCTAGCAAAACGACACCCACCACAATCTGCGGTGAATAAGTTATCATTTAACCTCCGTCTAAGCCTCTACCTTTTCAAGAGGTAGAGGCTTAGACGCCTACTTTATATTTATAATCGAAAGGAATGTTCAATCATGCTCGAACACATTGTGTTACTTAAACTGAAACCGGATACTACTGATCAACAACTTCAAGGCCTGACTGATGCACTGATGGGAATGAAGGAGCAGATCTCTGGTATCGTCGATATTACAGCTGGTACCAACAATAGTCCCGAAGGTAAAAGTCACGGATTTAGCTATGGCTTCATCGTTCGTTTCGTGGATCAGGCGGCTCGCGACAACTATCTGCCACATCCAAAGCATATTGAGGTCGCAACACAGTCACTCCGTCCGTTGGTAGATGACGTACTGGTTTTTGATTACGATGACTAAAGATCTATGCCCTTTACATCCACACCTGGTAGCATGTTTCGCCATCTACAAAAGGTGTATATCAATGAATGTACTAGTTACAAACTTATTTATTGTNTCTTCAGCTTAGCCCAACTTGTGGTCAGTTTATATGCACTAGCTTTTACTGCTAGTGCTGACTTGAATTCAGCTAACTCGTATATTTGTCCATCCAAAAACGTTATTTTAATTGGCCCGAATTGGGAGGCATACCAGATATGTTGTATTGTGTTTTTTGGATTCAGCTTTTGTTGCTGACAGTTGAGTAGCTTGTCCTCTTCTTTTATTCTTAAACTTCTAAATTTACCTGCTGCAACCTGAACCGTTTCAATTACTTCAACTTTCCATTTAGTCTCTAAACTACATCCTCTGTTCCTCCCTTGACTTTTTGCTGACCACTGACTACCAACGGTTAACCTGGATGATAGAAATNGTTGGTCCAAGCCAAAAANGAAATTGTTTTGGCTTGTCCGTAGAAAAATCTGATTCAAACTACCGGACTCCATGTAGATAGCACGGGATGTTAATAGTTTCTGGCTTAAGCGGGCCTCTAGTAACAGACCATTGTTGGGAAGCATTGGCGGTTGAATTTGTTTCGGGTTATTAGGACGTTGCCCTTGATTAGGTAGGTTAGGCTTTGGTCTTTGATTGGGCATATTTGGCCTCTGCCCCTGATTTGGATTGTTAGGGCGTTGATCAACCTGAGGGCGATCAACATCTGGAAGATTAACTAACTTTAGCTCAAGCTTTTGACCTGTTTTTTTATTTTCATAAACCCATTCATTGCCTACTGATAAAGGAAAGTACTGGTGTGCTTTAAGATTAGAGTAGGAAAAGATGGCAAATAAGACCATTAAAGCATATTGAATAGACCATTTAAGCTGANACATTTACGCCTAGCCCTCCATTTGGTTTTTTCCAAAACCNACTCAATTGGTGTNAGCTAATGGAATTCGTTGNCCGTCGTGTTCGGCNGAGNTGTTGGCGGCCTCTATAAAGCCCACGATCTCCAGCGTTTCTGAGATCGGCAGCGGAGATTGGCCGGTCTGGAACATCTGCACTATCTGTTTCAGTAGTTCCCGGTAGATGAAGGTCGTACTCACCGCCGAGCGCAGGATATGCTTCTCACCGTAAATGGTGAACNCGAAGCCGGCATTCCCACGTCGAATACCGCGAACGGTGCCGACGCGGCCATCTTGCCAGAGTCCGGTAACTAAATCCACATCCTCATTGGAAACCGACCACGCGGCCTGACACCCCGGTCCCATCAGGGTATACAGCATCTCTACCCCGTGAATGCCGTAGTGAAACAGTCCCGGATTCCGCGGATGTTGTGAAGCCGGGGTTGAAACCTCAACACCAATAAAGTCTCCGATCTGGTCTGTTTGCGTCAGAGCCGAGACCATTTCTGGTGCGTAGCGTAGCGACGAGCTACTAAAAATGGGCACCTGATGTGAGGCGGCCAGATCTACCAGTTGCCGGGCATCTGCCAGAGAACAGGCAAACGGCTTGTCGATGTAGGTCGGCAAACCGGCTTCGATGAAAGCGCGAGCTCGATCTAGGTGTACGCTTCCATCCACCGATTCGACCATCACCGCTTCGACCTGGCCGATGATTTCTTCCGGCTGATCGACCAGCGGCACGCCATATTGACGCATCTGTGCGGTGAACTCCGGAATTCGTTCTGGCGATAGCAGGGANTCNCCNGGGCAGCCAACCGTAATCGTNCCGCCNTCAACCCACTGCTCCTGGGCGATNTCGATGTGGTTCAATCGTTGTGTAAAGGCAACCGCGTGTGAGGTGTCAAAATCGATGATGCCAATTTTCATTTTCAGTATTCATTCCTTTTTTATTTTCTATTCCAAGATACCGCCATTATAATCGGAACTATTTATCGTGTCAATTGACAAGACAGGGATGGGTTGGGCTGAAGCGGTTTGAATCCGATTACCAAGTGGGATATAATCTGCCCATTACTAAATCAAAATTGATCCTCATTATCGTACGTCTTTCTCAAGATGGAAACCCAGATGATAATGACATGTTGTCGATTTACCCAGATACTGCGTGAATGGTTATTATCCAGCAAGGTCAAGGTACCCTCGCCTACAAATTTAGTGGTCCAGAGCGAAGAAAAATTTATTATTCTCTGAACTTGTAGGTCTGCCTTAGCGTAACCTCTATTCAACTATTCGATCGATCAGCCAGCTGAGATTTCCATTGATGCGATTGCGTTTTGGACTAAAGGATATCAATATCACGGGCGACAAGCGTGAAATGACAAGTCTGAAAGCCAAAAACCTGAAATCCAATCTGGGGTTTTATATCTGCTTTATGGCATTGGTACATGTGTGTTTATCGCAGAAGATGGAAGTGCAAGCAAATAGGTCTTCTCAGCACTTTGCCATCAAGGTGGTAGATGAAGAGACCAATCGTGGTGTACCGCTAATTCAACTCGAAACGGTTAACCATCGAAGGTATTGGACGGACAGTAACGGACTGGTCGCTTTCTATGAGCCTGGCCTGATGGATCAGCAGGTCTTTTTCCACGTTTCCGGTCACGGGTACGAATATCCTCAGGATGAATTTGGCTATCGTGGGGTAAAACTGCAAGTCTCCTCCGGTGGTGAAGCGGAGATCAGGGTCAAGCGCCTCAACTTGGCCGAGCGATTATACCGGATCACCGGACAGGGCATCTATCGCGACAGCCTGAAATTGGGCCGGCCGGCTCCACCCCACAGTGAACCGCTAAAGGCACAGGTGCTGGGGAGCGACAGCGTGGTCAATGTGGTCTACAGTGACCATATTTACTGGTTCTGGGGNGATACTAACTACGCGCGGTATCCGTTAGGTAATTTTCATGTACCTGGTGCTCGCTCGAAACTGCCCGCTGCTGGTGGTCTATCGCCCGGACAGGGCATCGATTTTGAATACTTTGTCGACGGCAACGGATTCGCCCGGGAAACATGCAAAATGCCGGGCAAAGGCCCGACATGGATCGACGGCCTGATGCTGCTGGGCAATGACCAGGGGACACAGCGNATATTTTCCNTCTACATGAAGGTNCAGAACTGGCTGGATATTTACGAACGCGGCATCGTGGAGTTTGATGTNNAGCAGAAGCAGTTNCAACGTNGTNTGGTCTTTCCCAAAGATCANACNGTGATTCCGCGCGGTCATCCGTTTCTNCATCAAGTCNGTGGTAAGCCGTATTTCTANTTCGCCGGTGCGATGCCGNGGGTGCGGGTGCCTGCTGNCGTTGATGCCATCTTGGATCCCNCCAGTTACGAATCCTACTCCTTCTTAAAGCCCTCGCCAGGTAACGAGTTACCAGACCTGCATCGAGATGCAGATGGGAACCTGATCTACAGTTGGCGCCGGGATGTTCCCTGGCCCGACAGGGAAATNATTCAGCANCTNGTAGACAAANGAGGCAATTTTGGCCGAAGAGTCACCGAANCTTCTGACGGATATCGAATCCGGAAAATTGGTGACCACACANCACGGNAGCGTCTACTGGAACGACTATCGCCATCGGTGGATTATGATNACAACAGAATCGGCCGGTCGTTCAAACCTCGGTGAGATCTGGTATGCGGAAGCAATCCGACCGGAAGGGCCGTGGGCCTATGGTCGTAGGATCATTACCCACCATCAGTATAGCTTCTATAACCCCAAACAGCACCCGATGTTCGANCANCAAAACGGCAAAGTGATTTANCTGGAGGGCACCTACACGAAAACCTTCTCCGGCAATGATNATCCAACCCCNGGATATGACTACAACCAGATCATGTATCGNCTGGACCTGGCACAACCGGANCTCAATCTGCCTCAACCCGTCTACCNNATCAACNCAGNGGATGGNGGCTATGATTGGCAAATTGGCGATTGGCAANTTGGTACGTNACCTGACCNGGNNNAGCTAGAACTGGTGTTTTTTGCGCTGGACAGACCNGGGGTNGACACCCGGTCNGTTAAGCTGGGTTCCACTACGATACACCTTCGCATTTCGGCTTTCAGTGCCGGCGAATGTTCGACAATACCGTTATGGAGACAAAAAACCAAAGAAGGAACGACCTGGCAGGTCGGTAATATGGATGATGCAGACGACGCACAATTGGTGGGCTATGTGTGGCCGGTCCCGTTGCATGTTNCACCTTGACGGATANTGCTAAAGTGCACTAGTCTAAAATAAAGAGACTTGAAAACAGGTCTATCTGGATTCTGATGTTTCGATAGGAGCTGAAATATATGATTGACATTCACACCCACATTGGCCCCCTCTCGTTCGCGCCGGATTGGCCAACCCTAACGGCTGAGATGCTGATCGAGCGGATGGACGAAAACGGGATAGAAAAATCTGTTATTCTGACGCTGGATAGCCCNGAAGCGGNCGATGGCTGCTTAACTGTGCCTGAAGCGCTGAAAGCGGTTGAAGCTTATCCTGACCGACTNATCGCCTTTGCCGCAGTCGATCCAAGACGAAACAAGGTGGCAGAGAAGATCCGTCTCTATCGGGAGATGGGGTGCCGCGGTTTTGGAGAACACAAAATGGGACTGGAGGTAGACGATCCACGTTGCCAGGTGATCTATGAAACCTGCGGAGAAATCGGGTGGAGTGTNCTGTTCCACCACGATCCACAACTAAATATTGATGAAAACGGGTTGCCGCGTACCGAACAGATGGTCAAAAAGTTTCCGGAGACAAAATTTATTATGCACGGTCCGGGNTGGTGGTGTGAGATCTCCGGGGATTGTACCGTTCGCGGCGGCTATCCCAAAGGTTCAGTAACCCCGGGAGGNGCGATCGACCGCCTGCTGTCTGCCTACCCTAATTTATATGCTGATATATCAGCAGGATCNGGNCACAATGCCNTAACACGGGATTTGGACTTTACGCCCGGTTTCCTTGATCGTCATTGGCAAAAACTCTGTTTTGGGACCGATCTATTGCGTGCTGGGCAGGAATTACCGACTGTCGATTGGTTCAAAAACCTGGANCTNNCACCAGAAAAGAGAGCGGCTATCGCCTGGNAAAATGCCGATAAACTTATTGCCTAGGAGNAGAGAACNATGAGTCAATTAGCCATACACGGTGGAGANAAAACNGTCACACTCGATCAGAGTCAGGCCTCGCANTGGCCGATCATCGACGATGAAGTCATCGCCGCTGTTACCGGCCAACTGAAAACGGGCGAGATCTCCTTTTCCAATACCATNTACGAGTTTGAAGAGGAGTTTGCCGATTACCACGGTGTCGAGNACGCTCTGGCGCACAATAACGGTACNGCATCGATTCACAGCGCTCTNTTCGCTATCGGCGTAGGGCCGGGGGACGAAGTGATCACCACAGTGGCGACTTTCTGGGGAACCTACATGCCGATTCTCACCTGTCAGGCGGTGCCGGTCTTCTGTGACATCGATCCATTGACCGGTTGTCCTGACCCGGACGACATTGAGCGGCGAATCTCACCCGCTACCAAGGCCATCATTGTGGTTCACCAGGGCGGTATGCCAGCGGAGATGNACGCTATCATGGACGTGGCCCAGCACCACGACTTAATTGTGATAGAGGATTGTTCACATGCGCACGGTGCCACCTATAAAGGCCAAAAAGTGGGTGCTATTAGCCATATCGGTTGCTTCAGCATGCAAGCCGGAAAGCTTCTGCCTTCCGGTGAGGGTGGAGTAATGATCACCAACAATCTGGACTGGCATGAGCGGGCCATATGTTTGGGNCATTACGAACGAATTTCCAAACTCTCCAACCCGGACTACCAAAAGTATGCACAAACCTGTTTCGGATATAAGTACCGTATTTCACCGATCAGTGCGGCTATTGCCCGGGTACAACTGCGTCATCTGGATCGACGCAATAAACAACGCGATGATAACGTAATGTACCTGATGGACGGGATTGCCGACTGTCCCGGTATCTATCCACTAAAACCGGCCGAATACATTTTTCGTGGCTACTATAGCCGTCCCTATGTTCGCTATAAGGCTGATGAGCTAAACGGTTTGCCCAAGGCGAAACTGATCGAAGCCTTACGCGCCGAAGGAGTGGCCGTAGCCAGCGGTGCACCAGGTGGAAGCAACCATCTGTCAGCCATTTTCCAGGAGCGTAACCATACGGCCTTTTCACGCCCGGGAATTCGGCCTGAGGTCAAGTATCAAAAGGNGGACTTACCACGATCGGAAAATCCGTGTCAGGACATGATGACTATTCCCGCTTTCATTTCAGCCAGCAAGGAGTTGCTTGATCAGTACATCGATTCCTTCCACAAGGTGACTGACAATACAACGNAACTGTTAAAGTCGGTTTGAAAATNGAATTTCCNGGTCCAGCAGATGTGAAATTTACAGACTTACCACCAAATTATCAGAAGGTTGAAAATCGCAGGGAGTTGAATCACCCGTTAGCTAACCGGAGNAAGGAAAAAGGCATAAGATACTAAATTAGTAGCTGCTAATAGAAGCCTAATCCCGATCCCTGCTACAGGTGTGAAACTCGCATCTGGAACANATCGGGTACAGGGTNTGTTGACTGATGGGGGTAGCTAATCTCCTNCCANGTNTTTTCTCTGCTTTTCCCCCAATTCTAATTTTCATTNCTTTGAGCAATTAAAGCNNCAANGCGNGNCGGNATTGTCTGGGCTGTCACCGGGGNNGCNGGTCANGTGAGGGGAACTTTACCACTGCAGATGCTGTTTAGAAACCTGATCTAACGCGTATTTATCCAAATGTAACGGTTAAGATCTATCGCACTGAGAAGATGGAACAACCNGTTGAAAGAATTGAAGTCGATGGGAAAGGAAACTTCTATACGACAACACCAGTNGACTGGGGACCGGCTTATGGGTTTCAGTCACCAGCGACAGTGAAAGCCGTAAAATGTCTCAAGCTGTTACGTATGGTTTATGCAATAACTGTCATCAAGGACAAGATCGAATTTCTATCAACTGAAGAAATAGTAGCCCCGCTTCATTAGANGCATATACGGTNTCTCGGCGAAAATTTTGANAACGACCAAAGGAGTTTTCATGAAAAATTACAATAAAGATAAAGTTGGTCGTCGCCGCTTTTTACAATAGACCTCTCAGGCTATTGCTGGAAGGATGGTTTTATCATCAATAGCGGCTTGTGGCCCTGTTGACNAGGGAGAGACAAGCACGGTTACTAAGCCAACCAAGACAGATGGTACACTAGCTGAAGAAACCGCGTTAGGAACTGAACGCATCTGACATTTTTGCCCAAATCAAGCCTGGTTTAAAGAAAAGGGGGGAAGTCAGCAGGTCAAAGATCCGAAGGTCTTGACCCAACTGGGCATCAAAAACGCAGACGACTATATTCTCCTGATTCGAGAGAATGATGAAACGGTGACAGCACGAAATATGAATGCCCCATAAGGGATGTATCCTCAAGTTCTAAGAAAAAACGCTGGATTNCCCTNGNNACCAGTCCAAGTTCAATTTGGNCGGGACAGNAAATAGCGNTAAGCCNAAAAACCNGTGCGAACGTTTGAGACTCAGATACAAGGGAATCGTNTCTTTTTTGTGTAGGTGANGTTCCCCAGCCAAATTAATAATCGGTTAAATCNCCGTGATCTAATTAACGNCCGGGACCGATCNTGATCGNTCNGGGAACCGTTAGNTTCCATTTGCCTCTGACCTNATAGGCCCCGCTTCGCTGGGCCAGACTTATATAATTCCCAGCATGGACAAAAATCAGCCAGCTTGGACTTGAGAAGAAATGGAACCACCTCCCGTTACACAGAATCTACCGATGAGATCTTATTCAAAAGTCGTCATTCTCGTTGTAGCTATATTTCTGGCCGTATCAGGCCATGCCCTCGCTTTCGATGAATTTGCCGACCTGATCGGCAAACCTTGTGTGTTTTGTCACGCTGATCCAGAAGGGGGAGGGGCTAGAAATAAGATCGGTCAAATCTTTGAAGAGCATGGCTTTATGTTCCCTGCCGATTTTAACTTGGAGAACCCACATGAAACTGAGGATGGAGAAACAAAAATTACGGTGGAAGAAACCAAACCGCTTACCATTTCGGGGAACATCCGGACGGCCTACTTACTTGACCAAGATGCAGAGGTTAACAATACCTTTTTCGTGATGAAAAGTGAGTTGGCTGTCATCGCTAGACCAACAAAAAATGCAACAGCCAAACTCTCCTACAATCTGGGCCAGCCTCTCGATGCCTATGGACAAGTTGAGATTCTGCCTTTGCTGACCATCCGTGTGGGTCAGTTTGAACTGCCTTTTGGTAGACCGCAGAAAGACCATAACATTCTAATTCGGCAACATTATCAGTTGGGATCAGACGTTCGAGAAATTGGCATGACGCTCAGTGGCACCAACTCGTTCATTGAGTACGCGCTGGCCGTAACAAATGGTAATGTGGATGACAAGCCTTACGATCGCGATGGTGATAAAGGGGTTGCCGGTCATCTAGCGTTCAAAATTTGGCGGATGAAATTTGGGGCTTCAGGATTAAAGCGTCAATTGCGGACAGATCCGACCATTTTAGTAGCATTCTTTTTTTCTTCCGTCCTCTCTAAGAAAACGTTTTTTGAAGCTGAAATCAATGTTGAACGTGAGAGGTCAACGACCAAATCTCTTGGCCTATATTGTACAACCAAGTACAGACTCACCCCCAAATTTTCTTTGGCAGGTCGATATGAAAATCTATTCCTGTCGGCCCAACAGCGTAGAGTACTGTCCGTAGAAGACCAACAGCGATTAGCCTTTGCCTTACGCTACAAACCTTACCCTTTAGCCGCGCTGGATTTTTTCTATTGGGCCAATTTTAATCGGCCCAACCAGGCACTCCTGATGTGGAGTTTGTGGTTCTAAAAAAGTAGCCAGCATGCTTTCAACCGGTTGTTTATCCCATCCAATAAGACCCTAAAAATCCCCTTTCTTACTAGCCTGACCTGAACCGGATTGAAGTAACGACCGATAACAGTAATTTCGGTTATTTTCGTACTCTATTCTTGACGCTTACGCTATTTTCATTTTGTAGTGCTGGCCTTTGAGAGTATGTCAGTAGCAAATTTGGCCAAGCGTTTCGATTCAACGGTAAAGGAACAAATGTGGTCGAAGTGCCATCGATGGTCAGCTGGCCGGGCAAAATGCTATCTGGGCGAAATTGAAAAAGTGAGATAACGACGAACAGATACCGGTCGCTAGTAGACCACCACCGGCCGAACTCCTGCAGAAATGTACGTTTATTGGATAATAGCTTTTAGGCTACAAAGGGATCCATCTCGGTCTATTTCAACCGAAGCCGATGGTCTCTTGAAGGCCNNGTTTGTTGAGCATTTTGGTGAAACCTGGAAGGGAGGACAGATGACGCTGTCTCGGCAACAGAGAGACTAACATGACAATGTGGTTGATTTCATTTGATTCTATATCTACCTTGTGCTACGCTAAAAGTATGAAGCGACGTCGAGTCAAATTCCATATAGCGTGGCACAAACTGCTTATGCAACAGGGCACTATTGTACCAAAAGGGTAATTGTTTACGAGTTAATCTTTCTTCTCTGTTTAAGAGAAAAATTCAGTATATCAGGAGTCACACATGAAACAGTTTTTTTTATTTTTAGTTNTCTTCACTATTCTCAATCTTGGATTCACGGTTCTGACGACTCCAGCGGCGGAGATTAATCAAGGCCTAGTTCTATATCTCCCTTTCGAGGAAGCGGGCAACCCAGTTGACCATTCTGACAAACCAGCTAAACCCAAGAAAAACGGAAAATTGGAGCATGTCAAAGGCAAGTTCGGTAAGGCGTTGCGTTTCAATGGAAAAGGGGCCAATGTGGTAGAAATCCCATCGGTAGCCAAACTTTCCGGGATGAAGGCGCTGACNATTGCCGCTTGGGCCAAGCCCAATGGAATCAAAGGTGCCGACGGCATGTCGATTGTCTCCAAGCGGATTGGCCACCAGAATGGCGATTGCTATAACCTGTTTAGTTGGAACGGCCAGAAAATGTACGCCCGTGTCAACAGCAAAGGCGAAATAACTTCCACCACAGTGCTGGAAGATGGAAAGTGGTATCACCTGGCCTACACTTTTGAAGGAGGTGGTAAGGCCAAACTCTACATCAACGGGGCAGCGGAAGCGGAAACCAATCATCCCGAGAAGGAGGTCTTAAAAGACAACAACTCGCCGGTGTGGGTTGGCGAACTGAATGCAGGTCGAAATTTTGCCTGGAACGGAATTCTGGATGATGTCGCCATGTGGAATCGGGTATTGAGCGAGAAAGAAATTCAATCAGTCATGAAGTCCGGACTCCAATTGCTGTTATCTGTGGATCAGGTGGACAAATTAACTGTTATCTGGGCGGAATTGAAAAAGTGAGGTAACGGCGGAACAGATACCGGTCGCCAGTGTACCGCTGCCTGCAGAACTCCTATATAAATGTATGCTTATTGGACAAATTGCCGATTNTCTTGAANGACANGGAAATATCCTCTGGCTTGAAGATCCNNTGATTCCAGAAGATCATCACGGTTACCGTGAGTTAACAAGATCTACCCCTTTACGGATGGCCATGGGAGNAACCGAGTGTAACCNTTATGGCGTACGAGATCGCTTGCNGGGACAGGATGCAATAATATATTGTTGCCGGATNTGTGTCGGGCTGGCNGTATCTCNGAGANACTTAGAATTGCGCAACTGGCGGATGTTTTTGNTCTTTCCTGGGNCTCCCATGTCAGTANCANNANCGCCATTCACCTGATGGNCGGGCTACATGNTGNAGCCTCCCCAACTTCTTTATTTNTGAACTGCCGACTGGCTTTNCNGATGGGCCATTTGGCAATGTTCCGCTCACNGATCCAATCGGGATTTCCGANGGCCAAGTTANACTGANNGATNGACCGGGACTGGGGATTGAGCTAAATCGAACCGAAGTAGATAAACTGATCGTAGATTGAGACGGTCAGTTTATCGGCCGGAATCACCACCTCACCTGCTGTGCCGCCGTGACAGGTAACGTCAAGATGTACAGGACTAAAAATCCGCAAACGAACCGTCATCCTGGTGCCGGAACATCCCACGCAAGCGGAAGGTTTCGTCGCGAACCCTCTCAATCGCTTCGTCGGCCATATCCACTCCCAGACCTGGTGCAGTCGGCAGTTCGACAAATCCGTCTTTGAAGACTAACGGTGTCTCAAACAACCCTTCCCCACGGCGATGTCCGCCTTCGCAGATTAGCAGATTGGGAATCGTCGCTATTACGTGTAGCGAAGCAGCGACCCCTATTGGCCCAGCAGCGTTATGCGGAGCAATCGCCATGTTGTGGATCTCTGCCATGGCGGCAATCTTTTTCAATTCCATCATTCCACCGCAGTGCCGGATATCCGGTTGCAAAATTGCACACATTTCTCGCTCAATAATCTCCCGGAACCCCCAACGTGTCAAATGCCGTTCACCAGTGGCAATCGGCACCGTTGTCGACCGGGATAGCATTAACAGCGGCTCATTGTTTTCCGGATGGCACGGCTCCTCAGCGAACAATGGCCGTAACGGTTCCAGCTCTTTCACCACGATAGCAGCCATAGTGGGACTTAACCTGCGGTGCAGATCGACCGCAATATCTACTTCGTCGCCTACCGCCTCGCGCACAGCCGCCACCCGGGAAACCATGGCATCAATTGCTTTGGGCGTATCCACGAACCGAACAGGCCGGGGTGAAGCTCCCATTTTGACAGCATTAAATCCAGATTCAACCGCTTTGATTGCACTCTCTGCGCACTGCTGAGGTGTTGTTCCGCCCGTACCCGTATACACGCGGATCCGCTTCCGTACTGACCCACCCAACAACCTCCAAACAGGCAACCCCACAACCTTACCAAACACATCCCACATCGCCATTTCGATGCCGCTCAAGGCACCAATTAACACTGGCATACTACGGCTGTAGCTGGAGCGGTACATGGACTGCCAATGATCCTCGATCTGTAGTGGATCTTTGCCTACCAAGTATTCTGCCATATCATCGACAGCCTGAGCTACCACTCGCCAGTGCTCGTAGTTCATTGGTTCACCGTATCCCACCAGTCCTTCATTGGTAAACATCTTCAATATCATGGCCCGTCCTTGGATCGGAATGGTCTCAAACCCCGTAATTTTCATATTGCCTCCCGAAGGTCTTCAATTATTGAATCTTGGTTATAGCCAGTAAAAATCTGGTTTAATCACCCAATACCACTTCTCCTATTAAACGTTTCAAAGCATCGATAGCACCTACCTTTTTAAAGCTGTTTTGAGGCAGGAGCGGTCTGGCCATTTCAGAGCGCTGCCGGACGGGTATTCCACGTCAGTTCGGACATCGAGGCGAACTGCTTTCCCTTGTTTTACTTTGTCCACTACTCTGGACGACAGGTT
>PACG01000148.1 GCA_002699335.1 Candidatus Poribacteria bacterium | reverse complement strand
AACTGACACTCCAGCAACTCGAATCATTCCTGTGGGAAAGTGCAGACATCATTCGAGGCCGAATGGATGCCTCTGAGTTCAAAGACTATATCTCTGGTATGTTGTTCCTGAAACGACTGTCTGACGCTATTTGATGAGGAACGTGAAAAGATTATCCAGTACTAGTTGGATAGTGAAAGTTCCCAAGCAGAAGCAGAAGAATACATCGACACCTTGCTTTGTACCGGAAAAGGCAAGGTGGGATAATCTCAAAACCCTGCATCACGATATTGGGGCGGAACTGAATAAAGCAACTGAAGGCATCGCAGAAGAGAACCCTGTCATCGACAGAGTGTTGACCACTATCGGCTTCAATATCAAGGACACGATCTCTCACTTCAGCAAATACCGTCTGAGAAATGATGACTTTGAAAATCCTGATCTGTCAGGCAGCGCCTATGAATACCTGATCAAGATGTTTGCCGATTCTGCTGGCAAGAAAGGTGGAGCGTTCTACACCCCGGATGAAGTGGTCCGATTGCTGGTTGTTCTGATAAAACCCTCTGCAGGCATGAAGGTCTATGATCCCACGGTGGGTTCAGGTGAGGTGGTATGTTGATCCAGCCTCGTAACTATTTGATGGGGCAGGAGCAGGATCTATCTAATATAGCACTCTATGGGCAGGAGAACAACCGCAGGACCTGGACAATCTGCAAACTGAATATGTTTCTGCACGGTGTGATGAGCGCCAATATAGAACATGGAGACACACTTGGAGATCCGCAACACATTGAAAACGGTGAGTTGATGGTCTTTGACCGTGTTATTGCCAACCCCTTTTCAATCTGAAGAAATGGGGCAAAGAGTTGGCAAACAACGATCCTTACGGACGGGATCCCTACGGTACACGACCCAAAGATACTGGTGATCTGGCATTTGTGCAACACATGATTACCTCACTTCGGTCGAATGGAGTCATGGGTGTGGTGGTTCCACATGGTGTGTTGTTCAGAGGCCGCAGTGAAAAACAGATTCGTACCGGTATCCTGGAAGATAATCTGCTGGAAGCAGTCATTGGGTTCCCCTCAGGCCTGTTCTACGGTACGAGTGTTCCGGCAGCACTGTTGATTATCAACAAACAGAAACCGGAACAGAGAAGAGACAAAGTGCTGTTTATTAACTCTGAGCTGGAGTACGAGGAGGACAAGAACCAGAACAGACTACGAGATCAGGATATCGACAAGGTTGTACAAACCTTTGAAGCCCATCAGGACGAGAAACGATATGCCAAAGTGGCGGACCTGGAGGAGATTAGAGAAAACGACTANAACCTCAACATCAGNCGNTATGCNGANACCTCNCCNNCACCNGAAAACTTTGATGTNCGTGCNANNNTGGCATGGNGGTNTNCCNNTTGCNGAAGTAGANGANGANTANATCCANGANACNNTGCAAGGNATGNATGTNTCNNCNGTNTTTGAGGTACANGNCGNNNATTANTACCNGTTCAAANCNGANATCGAGANNAAAGAATCNATCAGGGATTATCTGGATACGGATGAGCANAAAGTGATNGAGCAGTTTGAGAGATGGTGGGATAAGTATCGAGTTTCTCTGCACCAACTGGATGATGAATTACAACAAGTAGAACAGATGATGAACAACTATCTGCTGGAGTTGGGTCATGAGTGAGATGGTTGGGGAAACTGAGTTTAAGGATAGTCCGGTGGGTCAGATTCCTGAGGGGTGGGAAACTGTTAAACAAGGGCATGTAGCAAATTTCATTAATGGACGAGCATACAAACTATCGGAATGGGAAAAGGATGGTGTGCCAGTTATCCGACTTCAAAACTTAACCAATCACGGTGGTNAATTCTACTACTCTAACCTAAATCTCCCTGAACATCAATATTGCTACAGAGGTGACCTTTTGTACATGTGGTCAGCATCATTTGGAGTTTATATTTGGTGGGGAGACAAAGCAATTTTTCACTACCACATTTGGAAAGTAACCCNAAAAGNAGGATATTTGTGCAAAGATTTCCATATGTATCTACTTGAGTTCAAAACTCAGGAATGGAAAGCATCGACGTCTGGAAGCACAATGCTTCATTTGACTAAATCAGGGATGGAAAAGCTAGAAATTTCTCTCCCACCCATCGACGAACAGAAGACGATTGCCTCCATCCTAGCCTCCGTGGACAAGGCAATCGAGAAAACAGAATCCCAAATCAGCAAACTGCAAGACTTAAAGAAGGGTATGATGCAGGAGTTGTTGACTAAGGGNATTGGACATACCAAGTTTAAGGATAGTCCGGTGGGTCGGATTCCAGTGGGTTGGGAGGTAAAGAAGATAGATAATTTAGGGGAAATTCTTACGGGACGCACACCTAAGACAAGTGAACTGAATTATTATGGAGGGCAAATCCCATTTATTTCCCCAGCAGACTTAGGGAATAAACCTTACATTGACGAAACAAAAACCTATTTAACTCCTGACGGTTTGAATCAAACTAGAAAGCTTACAAAGAATACTGTTTTGGTAACTTGTATTGGTTCCACAATTGGCAAAACGGGAATANCTGCAAAAACCTGTGCAACTAACCAACAGATAAACTCTATAATCTGCAAAGAGAATGACTACCGTTTTGTGTTTCAACTAATGACTTTTCATAGGGATTTACTCAGATCCCTAGCAGGAACNCAGGCAGTACCTATTGTCAATAAGAACCTCTTCAGTTCAATTTTAGTCCAGAGCCCCCCCTTAGCAGAACAACANAAGATTGCTTCCATCCTTTCATCCATTGACTCCAAGATCGAAGTTAAACAACAAAAACTACAGCAAACCCAAAACTTGAAGAAATCCCTAATGCAAGATCTGTTAACAGGTAAGGTTCGGGTTAAAACAAAACGAATATGAGTTCTGACGAGTTTGATAAAGTTGAACTTCCTGCTTTAGAAGAACTCCGATCTCTGGGTTGGGAATATGTTGCGGGTGAGCAACTGTCACCTGAGAACTCATCTGAGAGAAACTCCCTTAAAGAGGNAGTTCTTGAGTCTCGGCTGTCTGACTCCATCAAACGACTTAACCNGTGGATCAGTGAGGTGAACCTGCGAAAAGCGACTAGAGGCTTTTGGTTCAACTCGAAACCTTTACCCTGATGGAAGCAAATCAACACGTCTGGCAGACGATNGTGCAACTGATCTCGGTGGAACAGGATTTGGGTAAAGGTAGAAAGGGTCAAACGGTCCAAGATCATCGACCTCGACTAACCCAACACAACAACCAGTTCCTGTGTACCAACCCGTTCAAGGTGGAAAGNGTCAANCAGAACATCATCCCTGATATTCTGTTGTTTGTCAACGGTCTTNCTTTGGGGGTGATCGAGTGTAAATCCCCCTATATCACCAACCCGATGGAATCTGGCATCAACCAACGGTTGCGGTATGCTAACCTCAGAAGACCTGAAGATAATGAAGGTTGTGAAAAACTGTTCTATTACAACCAGACGATGATCTCCACCCATCGAGATAAGGCACCGGGTGNGAACCATCAGTTCTCGCCTGGACACTATCTGGAATGGAAAGATCCTTATCTTTTGTAGGTAGAGAAGTTAGGGGATAAACCAGACTCACAAAAGGTAATGATTGCGGGTATGTTGAGCAAGAATAACTTTCTGGACCTGATTCGTAACTTTATTGTCTTTGAACCNGTCGAGGGTCGGGTGATCAAGAAACTGGCACGATACCAGCCGTTCCGATCGGTACACAAGACCATCCAACGACTCAAAACAGGTCAGGATCGCAAACAGAAAGGCGGTGTCATCTGGCATACGCAGGGTTCCGGTAAATCCCTGTCCATGGTCTTTCTAGCCATCAAGAGCAGACGAGATGCTGATTTGCGAGATTATAAACTGGTCTTTATCACCGATAGGANACAGTTGCACCAGCAACTGACAGCGACCTTTGGACGTACTAAAGGCGACATCCGCGATGCTAAAAGCATCAAACACCTCAACACACTGTTGCAAACCGATACTCCTGATCTGACCACAAAAACCCAACCTGTCGAAAAAGATCATCATTCTCTGTGATGAGGCGCACCGAACGCAATACGGCATTTTCTCTGCTTTCATGAACCAAGTCCNACCCAACGTACCTNAGATTGCCTTCACCGGTACACNGTTGATTACCGCCGACAAGACCCGTAACGAATTCGGCAGNTATATCGACATCTATACCANCGAACAAGCGGTGGCAGACGGGACAACGGTGCAAATCCTGTACGAAGGACGACAACCCAAAACCAAAGTCACCGGTGATTCACTGGACGAACTGTTCGACCAATACTTTGCTGATAGGACTGACAAAGAGAAGGAACAGATCAAAAGGCGATACGGCACACAACAGGCCATCCCGGAAGCACCTGATAGAATCAGAGAGATTTGCCGGGACATNGTCGGGCACTATCGGCCAGTTGTTCAACCCAACGGATTCAAAGCCATGATCGTCACCACCAGCCGTAATGCTGCAGCTACCTACAAACAGATGTTGGACGAGATTGATGCACCTGAATCGGCAGTCATTATCTCAGGCACTCATAACGGCACAAAGCGGTTGAGTCCACATACAGATAGCAATAAGCAAAAACAACAGATCCAGCAGTTCAAGCAACCAATGGATGAATCTCCACTCACTTTCTTGATCGTCAAGGATATGTTGCTGACGGGATTCGATGCACCTCTCTGTCAGATAGTGTATCTGGACCGGAAGTTGATGGATCACAGTCTGCTGCAAGCTATCACTAGAGTTAACCGAACCAGGAAAGGGAAATCCTGTGGTTATATCGTGGATTATTATGGANCGTCTGGCTACCTGAGTGAAGNATTGGAGGTCTTTACCTCTGGAAGATGTCAGGNGGGCATTGNTCAGTATCGAAGATGAAATCCCCAAACTGAAAGCAAGGTATACACGGCGTCTACGACANTTCACAGGATTGGATCTGACTGAGATAGACAACTGTATCCATGCCTTAAGGAAGGGAAAAGACAGCAATTCGAGATCGACTTCCGTAACTTCTCGCAACAGATAGAGATTGTGCTCCCCAATCCGGCAGCAAACCCATTTCCGCACGATTTGCGATTGTTGGGTAAGATCTGTCTGGGCGCAAGAAATCTGTACCGTGATGAGCAGTTGGACATCTCAGCGGCAGGAGAGAAGGTCAGCAGTTGATCGAAGAACATCTCTACACNACCAGTGTCGATCCTAAAATTCCACCTATTGATGTGGTGACAGAAAACTTTAAAGCCTATGTGGCAGANCATACCAGTCAGAGAAGTCGTGCCTCAGAGATTGAGTATGCTATCCGTCACCACATCAACATCAACCCGGAACACGACCCTGTCTTCTATCGATTTCTATCTGAAAAACTGGAAGAGATCCTGCTCGAGAATGAAAACAGGTGGGGTCTGCTGGAACAGAAACTGATGGAGATGAGGGAGGTCAACAGAAGGGAGAGAACTGCTCAGGTCGGTTTGTCCACCACAGAATCGCCCTTCTACAACATCCTGGAACTGAGATCAGAAGTGTCACAGGTCAAGACGCACTGGATAATTCAACCCAACAGGAGGTGATTGANGTGNCCAAGCAGTTGGTGCAGATGATAGAAAAAGCATCCTCCATAGTGGATTTCTTCAACAGGGAGAACGAGNTCAAACGGGCCAAACGTGATGTCNGTAGAACCCTGATACAGTCTTCATTCAGGGATAGAGGTTTGATCGGAGCTATCACTGATGAATTTATTGAACTGGCGAGGGTCAAGTTTGAGTGAAGTTTCAGGTCGGGGTTAAAAGAACCAACCACAGAAAAACTGCTTCTATAAAAATTCAGCAAGGTGTGGAACAGGTGATTGTACCTAAATCCCTGCTGCAAAAGGGGATCGATGACCTGATCCAAAAGAAAACGGACTGGATTCTACGGAAGTTGGCGCTCTAGTCCTCTGTTCCTGCCTATAAACCGAAAGAGTTTATCTCGGGTGAATCCTTCTCCTATCTGGGTCGGAATTACCGGTTGAAAGTCCTGACCGGAGAGCCGAAACCGGTAAAACTGAAACAGGGTTATCTACAGGTAACGGTTCAACCAGAGCGGAAATCGGACCAATCACTGATCAGAACGTTACCCTGAGATTGACATCTGGATCGTGCCAGCGAGAAGTTAGAACAGAAAACGGAAAAGTATGCGCAGAAGATAGGCGTCAAACCTGGTCAGATCANGGGCAAAGAGTTTAAGGGGCGATGGGGAAGTTGCAGTTCCAAAGGTGTGGTTAGTTACAACTGGAAGATCATCATGTCACCAGGGCCAATTGTGGACTATTTGGTAGTACATGAGTTGTGCTATTTGGGCTACCATAACNACTCCAAGGAATACTGGAACAAGGTGCGGTCGATTATACCTGACTATCGAAGTAAGAGGGATTGGTTGGAGGCCCATGCTAACTTGCTGGAGTCGTAGTGGTGGCAAGGACAACAACCGCNCCACTGTGGATCGNCGGCGTCTGCAGNCTGTTCGTCTATGCTGAACTGCTGAACGACTGTAACTGAGTATCCGCATATAGCAACGCCTGGAAGCAGGNGTTGTCTATCAACAACTGGAAGTAGTATAGTTGAGCTGTGTCTGAACAGAAGCGCGCGAACTNTGATGCTGATTTTTCGAGGAAGCCATCGCTGAACAAATACGNCCTCAACTCGGTGAGGAAGTGAGTTAAAGGAGATTTCGTTATGCCGATCGTCGTCGATACACACGCCCATATCTATTCCGAGGATGTGGAACGGTATCCTTGGATCCCCAACCCCTATCTACCCCCTGCCGGACACGGGACAATTGAAGATTTGAAATCAGAGGTGGAGCAGAACGGTATCGATCGGGTAGTCGTGGTACAAACCTTTACCGTCTACCGACACGATAATCGCCTGACCATCGATACGGTGAGGCAAAACAGCAGTTGGACCACCGGNGTTCTCAACCTCGATCCTTTTGATGCCCGGTCGATCGATTTGATGAGAGAGTCTCGTCAGGTCGGCGTCCGTGGCAACCGTGTTTCCGAGGGGTGGCCAACTGACGACACCGTACGGCCGGCGCACCACCAACTATGGGAAACAGCCCAGGAACTGGATATGGTGATCTGTGCCCTGCTGAATCCGCCTAATTGTCACTCGCTGGCCAGGCTTCTCGAGTCCTTCCCGGATGTTCCCGTCGTCCTGGATCACTGCGCTAATCTGAGCGCCGTTGATTTTCCGGACTCAAGCAATCTGAAAACGGTCCTGGAATTAGCTCGATTTGAGAATCTCTACGCCAAACTCTCATTTATCGTCACCGGCTCAGCAGAAGAATTTCCCTGCCGGGATATGTTTGATCTCACTCGTCGGATTATTGAGGCCTACACACCCGAGCGGTGTATCTGGGGAAGNGATTTCCCAACCGCTTTGTGGATTCCAAAAGTGACCTACCAGCGGCATTTGAATATATTCGACCAGCACCTGGGGTTATCCGAATCTGAGAAGAGTTTGATACTAGGTCAAACTGCACTACAACTCTGGTTCCCTCCTGATCAAACCAACTAGGGTTAGGCCAGGGGTATACGCTAACCTAACGGTAGTGAAAGCGCCTTTTTGGCTTTTAGTTACGGCTGTCTCCCAACTTAGCAGCGACTGCTACTTGACCTGATTCCAAAGATTCTAATATAATTCCAGGTGGTTACGTGGGTATGTCCAGGCGGCCATGCGCCATCTCTTTAGCGAAGCGGCTTCGACCGAAATTGAGGCTGCTCATTTGGGAGGTTGGGTTCAAGAGAGGACTGGATTGGAGAATCAAGATGCAATACGCCAACTTAAATAGGCGGACATTCCTCTCTATGATGGGAGCGGGTACAGCCGGAGCAGTTTTACCATCGATGGTTTTTGGTGTTCTGCCTAACAAGAAAGCGTTCGATTCGAGGGGAAAAATGAAGCAACCAAACGTGCTATTTATTATCGCTGACGATCTAGGTTGGTGTGATCTCGGCGCTGAAAGTGCCGACTTAGAAGAAGTCGGNAACTTCTATGAGAGTCCGCATATCGATCGCGTCAGAGCCGAGGGCATGCGATTTTCACAGGGCTATGCTGCCTGTCAGGTCTGTAGTCCATCACGGGCCAGTGTGCTGACGGGTAAATACACACCCCGGCATGGTGTTACCGACTGGATCGGCGCTGCCTCCGGCCAGGCCTGGCGTAAGGCTAACCGGTTCAACAAGATGCTACCACCGGAGTACGAGCACGGCCTTCGTGCCGACGAAATCACCTTATCTGACGTATTTCGTCGCTCCGGGTATCGCACCTTCTTCGCCGGAAAGTGGCATCTTGGGGATGAAGGGTCTTATCCTGAAGATTTCGGATTTGAGATCAATAAGGGCGGTTGGAGCGTAGGCTCACCGGGGGGGGGCTACTTTTCACCGTGGCAGAATCCCAGGCTGACACCAGGTCCAGATGGTGAATCCCTGCCCCTCCGGCTTGGACAGGAGACCTCACAGTTTATAACCGAACATAAGGATGAACCGTTCTTGGCTTACCTATCGTTTTACTCCGTTCACGGGCCGATACAGACCAGCAAAGAGCTATGGGAAAAGTTTCGGCAAAAAGCGGTGGTTCAAGGAACGCCGGATAAGCGTTTCATTTTCGACAGGAATCTACCCGTGCGACAGGTGCAGGACTGCCCGATCTATGCAGGCATGATCGAGGCGATGGATGACGCCGTCGGCCTGGTGCTCGATACCCTCGACCAGCATGGACTGACTGAAAACACGATTGTCTGTTTCACCTCGGATAATGGGGGGGTCTCGGCCGGAGATGCCTTCTCTTCATCTATGCTGCCGTTGAGAGGCGGTAAGGGACGACAGTGGGAGGGCGGCATTCGGGTGCCGTTCTATTTCCGGTATCCAGGTATGATCGAGGCCGGCTCAACCTGCGACGTTCCCGTGTCGGGGATCGACTTCTACCCTACACTGTTGGAACTGACTGGAATTCTTGTTCCAACGGAGCAGGTGACCGACGGCAAAAGCATTACTTCGCTATTGCGTGGTGAACAGGATCGCGAAATCGTCGAGCGAGATCTGTTCTGGCACTACCCCCACTACGGTAATCAGGGAGGAGATCCTTCATCGATTATCAGAAACGGCCCCTGGAAACTGATCCACTACTACGAGAATGANCGTGATGAACTCTACAACCTGGATACCGATCCGGGTGAGCAGGACGATGTGTTGGTCGAACACGGGTCGAAGGCAAACGCGTTGCGTCGACGATTGGACAACTGGTTGGTAGAGGTCGATGCCAGGCTCCCTGTCCCCGATCCGCAGTACGACCCTGAGCAGGAGAAGAAACGCCTGCACCAGTTAGAGCACGGGTTAATGCCGAGGTTGGAGGCACAGCATGCCGAGTACCTGGATCCGGGCTGGCAACCAAACGNAGACTGGTGGGGAAGCCAGGTAACGATCGACTGAGCCAAACTAACATCAGAGATAACCTGAAGAGTCTAGTTTACCCTCGACTACGGCCTGCTGACAGGAATGATGCCTGAACAGTAAGTTCATCTAAAATCACGGAGGTTTTTACATGATCATCAAACAGATAACACCATTTTTGGTGGATCGTTTTCTTCTGGTCCGNGTTTACACCGATCAAGGGATTGTGGGTAATGGTGAAGCCGGATTATGGGCGTACCAGAAAACAGTCTATCACGCGATCCAGGAGTTAAGCCAGTATTATATCGGGAAAGATCCGACTCGAATTGAACATCATTATCAGGNAGTTTCCAGAAACACGCATTTCATGGGGGCAGTTCTGAATGCTGCCATTAGTGCCATCGATGTCGCCCTGTGGGATATCCTGGGTCAATCGGTCGATCTGCCGGTGTACCAGTTACTTGGCGGTAAGTGTCGGGACAGGATCCGGGTCTTTAACAACGTTAGCGGGAATACCCTTGCCGATCTGGCCACAAGTGCCGTTCAGAACGTCGAGAACGGTTTCACTTCGCTGCGGGCATCGCCATTTTTCCCCGGTTGGGAAAGCCAACCTTCAACCCAGGTGATCTCCACAGCAGTAGAAATCGTCCGTACCATCCGGCAAGCGGTCGGAGATGAAATTGACCTGGGTCTCGAGATCCACCGTAACCTGGCGCCGGACGAAGCTATCATTCTCGCTAACGAACTGGCCCCGTTCAAAATCCTGTATTACGAAGATCCGCTGGCTCCGCAAAGCGTAGAAGCACTGGACTATGTCGCACGCCACGTTCATATCCCCATCGCAACGGGTGAACGGTTTTATAACATTCAGCAGTTCAAGGATCTAATCGACCGGAAAACGGTGAGCCTGATTCGGCCCGACGTATCGCTGGCNGGTGGTATTACCCAATGCAAGAAAATCGCCGCCCTGGCGGAGGCCTCCTTTATCGGCATTTTTCCNCATCTGATGGGAAGCCCGGTCAATATTGCCGCCTTTGCCCAACTAGACGCTTCTATTCCTAACTATGTGTTGATGGAAAGCAACATCGGTGCGGATACTTTTAACGAGATCGTTATTCAACCACTTGAACGGGATGCCGGATACCTGGTTGTACCCGATAGACCAGGTATCGGTGTGGAAATCGACGAATCAAAACTGGGGAAGTTTCCTTACAAGCCAAGCCAGATCAGCGGTAATTTCGGGGCAGACGGTGCGGTGATTCACTGAGTCAATCCATTAGGTTCTCGGCTCAGAAAACAATCTATTCCCTCATGGGTGGCGGTTTCCCCCGGCCTTCATTAAGAGTGCAGNTCGGTTTATCCCGCACAGTTGGTCCGATAGAGGAGCGAAGATAAATCACCCCACCTCGATATTGAACTGTTTGAGCGGGCATGACNTGCCATATCTTTGGAAAACAAGGATCTTTGGACGACAAGGAAAATGGCCAAACTCTACAATCACGAGCAGAACAAGCATCTTTACTATCTCTCTCTTGAATTCACCTCTAATTGATCTGGCAAGTAAGATCTACTAGAATCACTTTATGGCCTTGCATCAGCAAATGCTACCGCTCGGAGATACCTGAAAGGGGGCCATAAAATGGCTGATAAACCTTTTTTCACAATAATAACTTGTGGATTTACACCGACGGTATTCTCGCGATAGAATGTGTTTCTTTAGATTCTATCGATTTAATAATGAATGGGTAAAGTCCCAAAGCAGCTACTCAATGAGTAGCTGCTCCAATTGTTTCATAATCAGTTTTTTCTGCGTTTCAGTAGTCTCATTGCTATGATTATCGCGCCCGACATATTCAGCCAGGCCAAGGGGCAATCTCTCTTGGCCTATTCCTCCTTTGGCTGCCCGTCGTCGGTTCAAATAACCCTGAAACCTGCCAGGCCATTAATCTGCTTCCCTCTACTGTCACTGTACTCTGCCGCATGGTGTTTTATCCGGCCATGAACCTAGCCTTTAGCGGCAATACCGGTGTCACTCGTCCGAGGATCGGAACAGACGCTACCGCCAGCTTCTAGCCGTCGACAGATCCAGGGTAACAGTGTCTTGGCTTCTACATCCGGAACCACTTGGGCCCACACCTTTCGGCCAGGGCAGAGAATGCCGAAGACCGGCCTCTGGGAAGTTCCCCTACCAGGTTTGTGGCACCAGTTTGTAGGCGGTGTCTCTTGTTCTTCCATTGTCGGCCTAAATAAGCCTCATCTACTTCAACGGTGGCGGAAAAAAGATGGGGCATATCTGCCTGGAAAGCCAGACGAAGATAGGTTAAGGCGGGCAAGACTGGCTTGGGTTCAATCCCTGTTTCCTGGGCCATGGCAACAACAGGTCAGCGCTGCCAAAACCAGTGTCTAATCTGACTCTATTCTCGACGTGATAAACGTAGAGGAAGTTTGCCCGGCATCCATTGGTAACGACAAACACGACAAGGCACCTGTTCTCGTCGTACAGAGTACAATTTCTAGCCACCAGACCTTAAGCCTTTCAAACGCTTTGCCATATGAGCCATCTAACAACATTAGGTGCCTACACTGCTACTTTACCCAATAAAATATGAGAGCGTTTACACATAGATAGATGATATAGTGTCAATATTTAATCGTAAATGGCGCCGGGACACGATTCAATGCCAGGTTTGCCACCCTGACACTTCGGTCAAAAACGG
>PACG01000147.1 GCA_002699335.1 Candidatus Poribacteria bacterium | reverse complement strand
AGGTTCAAGTGAGATCAAAGCGATGAACCCGCCCAAAGCAATGCCGAGGACTATATCCAATGGCTGACCGCTTCTCCTAAGGTAGTTTCTCGCACTGAAGCTGCCGCACCGATAGGCGTCCAGTGGCGCATGACGCCCACCCACGTTGGCTCGGACGCCTCGAACCGGAGTCTGAGATCTTATGGGAGGAAGTCGAGAATCTGGTCCAGCTTGACTCCGGCTACCTGGTTGTTGATGACACAACTATCGACAAACCCTACGGGCCACACAATCGAGTTGGTTACACCTTACTGGTCCGGCCAGCACCGTGCTGTAGTTGAGGGCCTCAACCTGATCACATTAGTATGGACTGATGGTGACTTATCCATTCTGTCGACTGGCCTGTTTTTAACCAAGAGAACGATGGAAAGAGTCAGGATGACTACCTGCGACAGATGCTCGAGACGGCTCGGCCGCCTGGGTTTAAACCTGATTGTGTACTTTGGGAGTCATGGCATTCTTGCCTGGATAACCTCAAACTGTTGTGCGAGTGGGACGAGTCATTTTTCCTTAGTTTGAAGTCGAACCGTCAGGTCGAGCCCGATGGTCAGGGTAATCGTGCGATCCGAGATGTTGGCTCTCCTCAAACAGCCCTACAGACCCACCTGAAGGGGTTTGGCTGGGTAATCTCTGATCGAGTCGAAGCGGGTGACGAAGAGGTGCGTTTCTTTATCCGCAACAAAGAGTTCAAACTTGATCAAGCACAAGTAGAGTAGAATGGTGAAGAGGCCCAGAATATCGAGGGTTCCATGGAGTACTCAAACCAGAGTGCCACATTGAGCGCTGTCAGGCTGGCAAGGCCCGCAAACAGCGTAACCACATCATGTTGGCATTGCGAGCCTTGGTACGTTTGGAGTGGAAGCGCTACACCAGCGGCATCAGCCGTTGGGCGCTGATGCTCTAGATGTCATTCGACGTGCAGTTGGGGCTTATCTTCAAGAACCTGGTTATATTCTTGTTGATCCAACTGCNTAAGTCCCATAGTTAATTGAGCGAACGCGGATCTANTCGTAAAGGGATAAACCCTCCGTCATCCTTGACTGAATTNACCCAATACGCTCAGAAACCGGGCCATTTNACATGATTTCTGAAGAAATGCAACGAAAACCTCGATTAAATCGGTACTAAATCGCTGTTGCGATCAATGGATTTACTGAGACGNCGTCATCATGCCCCTTTTGTTAAACTAAAGCAATCAACATATGAGACTGATCAGATTGGTAATCGACAACAGATTGAAGAAAAATTGTCATTTACTATTTGTGGTTGATAAAATTGAGTGATGAAGGACACATTAGCAAGATCGTCAATACAGTTTCAGCAAGGGGCGACATGAAGACCGATCGAGTATTCCAGATTTGGCAACACGAACTGGAGCGTTTAGATCAAGACCATCTGTTGAGAAAGTTGCCGGTAATTGAATCTTCACCAACGGGAAGGATTCTGATGGCTGGACGGGAGATTATCCTACTGGCTTCCAATAACTACCTGGGGGTGAGTACAGAACCAACCGTTGTTAAAGCCGCACAGGATGCACTCGACAAATACGGCACTGGGGCTAGCGGATCGAGGCTATTGAGTGGAAATCTGGACCTCTACCAAAAACTGGAGTATCGNATTTCGGCATTGAAAGAAACTGAGGCAGCGCTGGTTTTTAGTTCCGGTTATCAAGCCAATTTGGGACTGATCTCGACTCTCTGTAAAGCCGATGACCTGATCTTGAGCGATGCACTCAACCACGCCAGTATCATCGACGGCTGTCGATTGAGTAAAGCCCGGCGGCTGATCTACAATCACTGCGACCCAGACCATCTGCAAGATCTTTTATCCAACGCCTCAGCTGCGACCAATCGGTGGATTATTACCGATGGAGTATTTAGTATGGACGGTGATCTGGCACCGTTACCGGAGATTTTGGACTTAGCCANCCGCTTTGACGCATACGTAATCATTGATGATGCACACGGATTCGGTGTTTTAGGAACGAATGGTGGTGGGATCACATCGCATTTTGGCCTAACGGATTCACGCCTTATTCACGTTGGCACACTAAGCAAAGCGGTCGGTGGGTTAGGTGGCTACGTGGCTGGGCCACAGGTGCTAATTGATCTGTTAATCAATCAAGCCCGGTCTTTCATCTTTACCACAGGCTTACCGCCATCGGTAATTGCGACGGCCATCGCTGCCATCGACCTGATCGCNATATCACCGGAACTCCGACAACGATTGCTCAACCATGCCGAATATTTACGCCGCCAATTAAGACAACTCGGGTTGCAAATCCCGGCGGGAGAGGCGCAAATCGTTCCCGTTATCATTGGTGCCGCAGAACAGGCCAAGCAACTGGCTGATCAGTTGTTAAATCTAGGCCTCTTTGCNCCGGCGGTTCGCCCACCGACGGTACCTCCTAATACGGCTCGCTTGCGACTAAGCCCAATTGCTACGCATACAGACGCAGATTTACAAACTATGGTTCAAGCATTCGCTGCATGCGTACATGCGAACCAGCCTTAACTGATCCAAAAACATATCACATGACAATCGAGAACAACCAACATGACTGAACCTCAATTCAAATCTGGCTACGTCAGTATCATCGGTGAACCGAATGTGGGAAAATCGACACTGCTCAATGCTATGCTGGGCGAAAAATTAGCCATTGTTACGCCCAAACCTCAGACCACACGGAACCAGATTCGAGGCATTGTCACCAGTGACGACTACCAGATCATTTTTCTGGATACACCTGGTATTCTACGACCAAAGTACCAATTGCACAAATGGATGGTCAAAGCNGCTTACGCTGCTATCCAGGATGCAGATCTTATCCTGTATCTGATTGATGTAACCCAAACCTCACCTCAGGTCGAAGAAGAGATCTTAAATGCGATTCATCAGGTCAATCAGAAAACAATCTTGGTTATTAACAAAATCGATCGGATCGCCAGGCTAAACCTACTGCCGATCATTGATAATTACAGTCGAAAGTTTNCCTTTGNTGAGTCAGTACCGATTTCCGCCTTGAATCAGGACGGGATAGAACGACTGAAAGACCTAATCCTAGGTTATCTTCCCTCAGGACCGCAATATTTTCCCCCAGACCAGATNAGTGATCTTCCCCAACGCTTTTTTATTGCTGANACCATTCGGGAGCAGATTTTCCTTCAGACCAAGCAGGAGGTGCCGTATTCCACCAGTGTGGTGGTAGAAGAGTTCATCGAGCGTAATAAGAAGAAATGGTATATNCGTGCTGTGGTCTACGTTGAACGACCGTCTCAGCGAGGAGTATTGNTCGGCAAGCAAGGGCANATGATTAAACGTATTGGGCAACTGGCAAGAACAGATATTGAGCGGTTTTTAGCTCGATCGGTTTTTTTGGAGCTTCACGTCCTGGTTAAACCTGATTGGCGGAAAGATCTGCGAAAAATGCAGGATTTGGGATACGTTTAACCGTGTTGGCCAAGCTTGAAAAACTTGCGTTCGATAAACTCGATCACGATGGGTGGGACCATCTGAACTAGCTGTTCCCGGCTAATCCGGGGATTGGACATCAAGGCGACCTCCATTGCCAGCGTGGAACTAATATGCGTGTGAGTTTGCGCTGACATCATAAAGAGTGTATCGACTTTGGGCGCAATCTGCCGATTCATCCGTGCCATCTGGAATTCCCGTTCGAAGTCAGAGAACTCCCGTAATCCTCGAATAATCGTTTGAGCACCACAGGCCTCGGCATACTGAGCTGTGAGTCCAGAGTACTGTGCAATCGTAACAATAGGGTAGGGTTGGATAACCGCTTCTAACATTTGAATGCGTTCTTCCAACGTAAAGCGCGTCTGTTTGCCTGGGTTAATTCCAATAGCGATGATCAGTTGGTCAAAGAGGCTAAGACTAGATATTCGGGTGATTATGTCGATGTGTCCGTTAGTAATGGGGTCGAAACTCCCTGGGAAAACCGCAATTTTTGACAAGTATAAGATCCTCGCTTTATCATCACATTGCTTTGACACTGACAATGTGGTTAATGGGTCATCAAATCCTACCACACTTGTAAGCCCATCGCCAATTTTAGTCCCGGGTGAATACCGTCTCTATTTTGTTATTAGATTTGTAGTGGAATGGACAGCACTTTAGGGTCAAGAAGGGGCTAAAACTATGTTGGACAACTATGAAGTTTTTTTAGATAACTACCCGTAACAAGAACACTTTCAGGTGTCNTTCTTAATATTTGTCCCATACAATCTTTGGGCCGTAAATTACATGCCGTGTAAAGTGGGCTTTTAAATCAGCAGACGTGTGTAATGAAAAATGACGCCTTATTTCATTACCTTCGGTGTAGGATACCTTGCACAATATAATTGTGCTCCTTCTCTCTGCAGAGCGATAGGTCTAAAGCAAGAGCAGTTAGCCAAGTGATCGCTATCTGTGGCTTTTAGCTACGAGTTATCTGGGAAATAAATTCTGGACTTTTCGTGAGGTGAAAAAACGAGCGCATAGCATGCGCGTACCTCAATTAAAAAAGAAGTAATTATGAAAAAGAGAAATACGAAAGGAAATAGTATTATCTGGAGGAGGTGGAACTAGACTTTATTCTTTAACTCAGCTATTCCGCAAACAACTACAACCGGTAGATGATAAGCCGATGATCTACTATCCGCTCTCTACACCGATGCTGGCAAATATCAAATATTCGCGATATTCTAATTATTTCCACGCCTCAAGGACACTCCCAACTTCCAGCGCTTGTTAGGGATGGATCTAAGTGAATAATTTCAATAACCTACGCCATTCANACAGAACCTCGTGGAACCGCGGAGACATTTCTAATAGGGAAGGAATTTATTGCAGNCAACTAGGTTTTCTTGATTTTGGGAGGCAATCTTATTTACGGCTANCTTGATTTTTTATATAATGCCGATTACAACTAATATCGGAGCCACTGACTTCGGTTATCAAGTACGAAATCCACAATAGTATGGAGTTGTTGAATTCAACCGAGAATACAGTGGCATTAGCATTGAAGAAAAACCCAAATTACCCAAGAGCANCTATGCGATACCGGGACTTTATATTTATGATGAAACTGTTGTTGAAAGGGTGAAAAATATGAAATTATCCCCAAGAGGGAGAACTGGAAATTACCAATTTAGACAAAATATATTTATCTCAAACTGAGTTGAGTGTCCAAGTTATAGGTCAAGGTATCGCTTGGTTGGACATGGGACTGCCTGACAGCCTATTGGAAGCCGGTGAATTTATTGGCAGGGGCTAANAAATNGAATGTTTGGAGGAAATAGCGTATACGTNTGGTTATATCAATGCTGAACAGCTCAAAACACATAATTGCCGATATTCCTAGAGGGCCATATAGAGAGTACCTGGAAAAAATAAGGTTGGATTAAGCACAAATACATTGATCTAGCACTAGGGACTCAGAGATAACACCGCAATTGGTAATTCAATTTCATCGTTTGTTAGAGAATGAAATTCCGTNNCCTTACTTCTTGGATATGATTCATGTANNCAAGATTCAAAATCAAGNGTTAAAGGCACATATCCAAACCGAAGGCTATGTCATTTATTCGGTGCCTGATCTGGTATCAATTCGAGTTTGTTAAGGATTGAATCCAAGAGAAATACAATAGCACCAAATCATAAATCAAGGGGCCAAAACTGAGAACCTATCTGAGTTGACAGTCCAATATCTAACTGCTATACTCGCTACCNCTTGGCTTGGAGAACCAAANTGCTCTGCGACTTGATGCAGAGCAGCGGTTCGCACTNGCAATTTGCCNTACAGGAACTTGAAGATTGCGNAGTCTATCTGTTCGGCTCGCGGNTAGACCCATGCCAGAGAGGCGGAGNCATCGACATTTTGATCTTCTCAAAGGCTGATCCGTTTCAGCTCTCACAGCAGANCTCCGNTCGGTTTTTTGAAAAGTGTGAAGAGAAGATTGANGTCACCGTGATNGATCCCAAAAAGCTAACCCAGGAACAGCAAGGCTTTTCTAAATCAGATCCAAAAACGGCGGATCAAGTGAGCGAAACAGGTCANGGAGTCCTCATTCGAACAGCTTCGCAGAAGACTCTGGATGCCATTGCACTGGTCGAAGCCTCATTGGGACGAATCAGCGTTTATGANGTTGGCGGTAACTACACCCNGGAAGNGTTAGAGCCATACGACGCACTTTGCGACNGATTTATTCGAGCCGTCGAGATTAATCTTAAATTTTTCCGAAGTTACGAATGGTTTATGNTTGCTGAAAATTCTGANACGCNCCGTGACCTGCTGAATCGGAAGGAAAAACTATCGTTTATTACCTCGACTCGCCAGTGGATGTTGATTCGGGATGTCCGAAATCGCATCGTCCACGATTATTTTATTTGCCAGACAGGCGACCTCAANCGGACTTACGATACCATTCAAAAACCATTTGAGGNCGAACTGCGACAACTCAAAGCCAAACTAGTAAACTTGAAGTCAGCTCGTTTAGAGAATTAGTTCTCTGCCGAATATTCTAGCGTCCTACTAGAGGAGGAACTCTAATAGACTGGAAGATTACCAGTCATTATTATTTCAGAGGTTTCGACTTTGCGGATAGTAATGCCCTTGGGATCATATTAAAATTGCCTAAGCCAGGGCAGTCATAAATGGGATCACTGGGATTAGATGCAGTTCCAGGCAGATTGGTGTTTTTTAAACACATAGGCCTGAAGAATTTCTTGCTGAAGAGCTGAGTCTTCGTTTGGAAAGAGGTGAACGTCCCTTTTTTGTAGCTGCCCCACATTTTGTACATGGTGCTTTTCTGGAACTGGTTTCGTGTTTTTGTCGATAGTTGATTNCTTCTCCATCCGGACGAAAGTGCCTCNATGTGCTGGATGCATTAAATGNCGTAACTCANAAAGTAGTAGCGATCANNAGANAGGTACATCAATTCNGAAAGTGTTGAANGATNAATGNCGGCGCTGTGATTGTCTTTTCGACNAATCTAATNCACGATACCAGTNTGCGAACTGAGGACTATCCTCGTCTCAATATCTTTCAACGTTACCAACTGAGTGTCTACTTCAACGAAACAGGCAAAGGTGGTTATTCCTTCGACGGGCATCGAGGCCAACTCTCTGAAGTGGCTTATGGATTGGAGTCACTNANCCGAGAGGAAAAAGTATGTCTCAATCCCAACAATTAACGATTGAACAAGCCATCTCACAGGCAGAAAAGACAGCCAGGCAGGGTAATGTTGCTGTCGCACGGCAACTCTNCAATGCGGCCTCGCAGCACCAGCCTAACCACCCGGTTGCAGAAATTTGGTTGTGTTATCTCAGTCTGGATTCGACTCAAACAAGTGTAGTATCAAGTAGACAAACCATTTACAAGGTCAAACACGGTCTCTATATCTGGCTAGTTGNGTCAACAGTCGANATCTCCCTCTATTAAAATGATTCTTGCGTGAATCCTAAATCAATCCAATAGACAAATTTACTGCGTTTGTCACTCGAGAACGGAGTGACAGCCTGAAGCTAAAGTGATGAAAGATTATCTCATAACAGGAATATTCCCTTTAACACTGGCCATCTTAACGGCCGGACTCATATCGGGTTGTCTCTCTTCCGATCGATTTAAGGGCAGTTTGAAACAGCAGTATCAGGTCGAGATTATCAGAGATACTTGGGGGGTGCCTCATATCTTTGGTCAAACCGATGCTGATACTGCTTATGGTCTTGCTTACGCTANTGCTGAAGACGACTTTGAAACCATCCAGATGGTGTTTTTAGCTTCACGGGGAAAGTTGGGAGCCGTCATGGGAAAAGAGATGGCACCGCTTGACTACGCGGTTCAGTTGTTGAAAGTCCGGGAGACGATCGAGGCCAAATACAAAACCCTGTCACCCGAANTTCGAGCTGTCTGCGAGGCTTATGCTGATGGCTTGAATTGTTATGCTGCTACCCATCAGGATCAACTTCTGTATCGCAAAGTTTGGCCGGTCGAAGGTAAAGATCTGGTGGCCGGTTTTGTTCAAAAGCTACCCCTNTTCTTCGGTCTGGAAGGAACCTTGAAGCGAATCTTCAATAACAGGGTTCAACCTGCTTCCCCGAAAGTTGGCCAACTACCATTTGAGCAGAGAGTGATCGGTTCGAACTTTTTAGCTGTTGGTCCTGAGCGATCGGCGGACGGGGCAACGCGGGTGGCCGTCAATTCCCATCAACCCTGGTCAGGTCCGGTAGCCTGGTACGAAGCGCACTTGATCAGTCAAGAAGGGCAAGATGTCTATGGAGGCCTATTCCCTGGTTCGCCCATTATCTTTCTGGGTCATAATAGAAATCTGGCCTGGGGACATACGGTTAACGAGCCGGACCTGATTGATGTCTTTGAGTTAGAGATCAACCCCAAGAATCCGAATCAGTATCGATTCGATGGCAAGTGGAAGAATCTGGAAGTGCGGAAAGTACCTATCGAAGTTAAAATCTGGAAAAACTTTCGCTGGACCGTTAAGCGGGAAGCCCTCTGGTCCGTCTATGGGCCGGCCATGCGAAATGAGAAGGGAGTCTTTGCCATTCGTTATGCGGGCATCGGCAACATTAAGGCGATTGAACAGTGGTATCGAATGGGAAAAGCGAAAAATTTAGCCGAATTCAAGCAAGCGATGAAAATCCACGCTATTCCGATGTTTAACACAGGTTATGCCGATAAAGAAGGGCATCTATACTACGTTTATAACGGTCTACTACCTCAAAGAAATCCAAACTATGACTGGACTCAAACCGTGCCCGGTAATACCTCCGAAACCCTGTGGCAGGGGTATCTGCCTTATGATGATCTCCCTCAAGTAGAAGATCCGTCAGCCGCTTTTATTCACTCTTGTAACAGTAGCCCGTTCAAAGCCACGCTGGGGGAGGATAATCCAGATCCGAAAAAATATCCAGCTTATTTGGGAATTGAGACCTTTATGACCAACCGATCACGTCGGGCCAGGGCACTTTTTGGGACCGATCCAGAGATTAGCCGACAAGACTTCTTTGACTACAAGTTCGACAAAGAGTATGACCCAGCCTCCAGGTTAATCGGTCATATCGACCGATTTTTGCAGGAGATTGAACCCGAAAATGCAGAACAGAAACAGGCGATGGAACTGATTCGATCATGGGATCGAAAAACCGATCTGGAAAATCGATCAACTGCGATGGTTACGCTCACATTTCGACCCCGAAGCCAAACTGGAAAAATGCGTTACGATAAGGACCGCTTTCTTAGGCAGATGAAGGAGGCAATCCAAATGTTGAAGCAACGTCACAGCCGGATTGATCCCACTTGGGGTGAAGTCAACCGGTTAGTTCGGGGAAAAGTAGATCTACCCTTAGCCGGCGGACACGATGTACTGCGGGCTATTTACGGTGAGATCAGCGATGGGCGACTGGTCGGCGTAGCTGGTGACTGTTTCTTTCAGATCGTCGAGTGGGACAAGAACGGAAATCAACAAGCCTGGGTGATCAACCAGTATGGGAGTAATCCTAGTCAACCTGACTCACCTCACTATGCTGATCAGGCTGAATTATTTGCCCAAGAGAAAATGCGCCCAGCCTGGTTAACCAGAGAGCAAATTTTGGCTAATGCGGAGCGACGTTACCGCCCAACTCCCTAAGAGTAAGAGGCTGGACTTTAGAATTACTGTTAATCTGAGGCTAAGGTCGTCCTCGCCTGCTGTACTATTTCATCAGGGCTTTCCTGAACAGAATTGCCCGTTTTAGCAAGAGTTCATCCGAACTCTCAGTAAGTCTAGACTATCTGTACTCAACTGAAGATGGGCGGTCAATGACCGTCATCTTGGCTGACTCTATATTGGTGGTGTTAGCATCTTGCTCCAGATATTTGTCAATCAGGCTTGTTGTATTGACTTTAGTAGCAAAGCAGTATGATGTCAGACGCAACATCAGCTACGGGATACATTTTTCAAATACTGCCCAAAAACCACTTACGCGGGTTGTCAATTGACAACCAATCGAGAATAGCAACAGGAGTCAAAATGCGACTTTATATCATCCGTCATGCCGATCCCGATTATGCCAATCGAACCATTACCCCGCAAGGTCATCTTGAAGCTGAAGCGCTGGCTGATCGTCTGGCGTCTCAAGGGTTGGATCGTATCTATTCCTCTCCATTGGGACGGGCGATCCACACAGCCCAGTACACGGTCGATCGCATGGAGATGGACTACCAGGTTGAAGACTGGATTCAAGAAGCCAGCCTAATGCTGGAGGATCCATCCACAGGTCAGGTCTGCGCCTGGGATCTGGATGGTGAAATGATTCGTGGTGAGATCCCCGTCACTACCCACCAGGATTGGTATCAGCAACCACCGTTTGATGCGCCCATGTTCCGGCAATACTTCCATTCGCTAGTACAGGAGTCAGACCGGTTTCTGGCCAATCATGGCTACGTGAGAGAAGATCGTCGCTATCGGGTCGTTGAGTCCAACCAACAGCAGATTGCCCTTTTCTGCCATGGAGGTTTCGGTCTAATCTGGATTGCCCACTTATTGGAGGTGCCGGTACCTATGATGTGGTCCAGTTTTTTTCTGGCGCCCAGTTCAGTCACTACCATTCTGTTCGACGAGCGCAGCGATCAGTGGGCGGTTCCACGTTGTATCGGTTTAGCCGATGTCTCCCACCTATATCAGGCGAGACTGCCGGTCCAACCTAGCGGTATCAAGGCCAATTTCTATTGAGAACTTTAGGTGCAGCTATCTAATCCACATTGTTACAAGATAGGGTGATCGCAGTCTAGAATGGTAACGGTACTGATGGCAACCAGGTGAATTTTTGGGCGCCATCAGTTCCTACAGATGGCGTAACCAAGGTTACAGCAATGGTAAAAAGTAGCATCGCGCCAGAGATGTTCAAGATTCGGCCACAGCCCAAAAAGCAGCTATGAGGAGATGAGTTTTGGGCGGAAGGTTATTTAGCCAGTTGGGTTGGGAAGCAAGTTGATGAAAGCGTAAGAGAATGCTAGGTGAAAAATCAGGGTAAGAAGTCGGAGNAATTTCATGCTGACCACTAGCTGGTGCNGTTCTAATACCCCGCCGTTTGCGATGAGGTACTAGAATGGTGCGAAGCAACCTCTTCTCAACTCGCAACTCAAAATTCGTGTAACCCACTGAGTTAGCAATCGTATATTTACTATACTTTATCTNTGATAGCGGCCCTATCCAAAATTTGCTTTTNTGTTTATTACAGAGCATGAGTTTGAGGAATTTTTATGTCTGCTCGCCGACAGCTTTTGGTCTGGGCATCCGTTGTTACCGCCCTAAGTTTAATTTTGATCTCCAAAGTTCGCGACACNTCCACTGTCGTGAATGCACTAGAATCGACGTCAATCGAACCTCAGGTCGATTTTGCCACTATTTTCACCGATAGCTNCAGCAATATTAACCTCGNTCCTAGCCAAGGGCGGANCACCGAAACATCAACCCTACNCACCGNCCCTAGTTTTCCAACGCAGCAGGTATCTCTATTGGCGCATACAGGTCGGAAAATTGACCCGATTTTGAGTGCTGACAATCGGAATACCAGTAGGAATACTGTTAGTAGCGATCCAGACCTAATTCTGAAGAACAGAATTACTGTTGGTCGTCAATCTGAAAATTGGGCGCCACGATCCGCTACTTCTTCATCCGTGATTCCCACTCAGAAGAATGAGGTGTTGATCTTTCCATCGGAGACTGAGCAATCGAAGACTTCGATTGCTACATCACCCCCGAAGCCGTTAGTTTCGGTTAGCACCTATCGCATTAAAAGAAATGACAGTCTTTGGAAGATCGCAGCCAAGAATAAAGTAGATCTCTACACCTTGTTGACCTTCAATAAGCTGAAGAATGCCAACTTAATTCAAAAGGGACAAACGATTCGCATTCCCGATACACCGGGGATTTTGCATACGGTTCAAAAAAATGAAACCCTGGAAGATATCGCACTCCGTTATCAAGTTGGACTATCGACCGTTATTGAGGCCAATGCAATTGTAGATCCAGATTTCATTCAAGCCAACACGGATCTATTTCTCCCACACGCTAGGCTAACGAATCGATTTCGCAAACAACTGCTGAACAAGCATGTTAACCCAAAGTTTATCCTTCCCGTCAGAGGTCGTATCTCTGACGGTTATGGGTACCGAATCCATCCTGTCTTGAAACGTCGGCGGCTACACAAGGGGATTGACATTGCGGCCAAGACAGGATCGGCGGTCAAAGCCGCAGCTAGCGGCCATGTTATTTTTAGCGGGACTATGGGTGGATATGGTAAACTATTAATTATTGCCCATGTTGGTGGCTACGAAACCAGATATGCGCACAATTCCAGGCTTTTGGTCAAACAGGGCCAGCGGGTGAGGCAGGGGCAAAAAGTTGCCCTCGTGGGAAGCACTGGGTTAACAACGGGACCACACCTGCACTTTGAGATTCGAAAATATCAAAAAGCAACCAATCCGAAAACATATCTGCGACTCAACTAGCAAAATCAGATATAGATGAGCGGATACATTCGCCAAGCTGAATTAGCAAGATAATGGAATAACGGAGGCATTCAAGTGGAGGCATTCAAAAAGGAAAAATCCAATTGCGGTTCGAGGTGCGGATGGTTCTCCATCAGGGCGAGATATTGCCTGCTCTGTCTACTAATTATCGGTTTTTTGTGGGGATGTGCTGACCCTGACCAGAGAGTCGAACGGCCGACGTTCGGCGATGATGATGGACGTGAGGCAAAAGCTCAGGCCGCTTTCCTGAAAGCGCAAGCGGCCATCGACCAAACCGGTATCGGGATCAACCTCTCCGAACTTAGCGATCTAGGTAACTTGGAATCTATACTCGCCAGTCCAGAGCAGCTGGAAGCCTTGCCCGAAACGGCCATCCAGGATGCGATTGGTGCCATGTATAGTGTCCTTGATGCTTCTGGTGAACAGATTCCCTCTGCTGAAGGTATTTCCCTGCTGGCTAGCCCAGCCCGGGCGACAGAATCTACCGACTCAATCCTGTCCGAGACAGACCAAATCTTGATGCACATCAATCTGGCCTATTTCTATATCTCCGATGCGATACGTCTGTTACAGACCGAAAAAGGCGATCTATTCGAGGTTGGTTTTAAGGACGGTCAGTACGATTTTCATCTGACTCCGCAAGCAGAGCAAAAGTTTAAGAATCTACAGTCGGAGGAATATATCCGCCAATTCAGCGCTGAACAGCGACAAGTGGTTATTGATGCCGTCGTCTTGCTGACCAGCGCTAAAATCAAAGTTCTAGAACAACCTGGAGTGCCGGATATTGACGGCAAACTAATTCAGGATCAAGTGTTGTCTATCGACCGCAAGATTAGCCGGCAGGACGTACTCTTTCACCTGGATCGAGGCTTACAGATGGCTAAAGAACTGGCACCGGATTTGGAAAAATCGATTAACGAACTCAACAAAAATGTGGCCGATGTCTTTACCGAAAAGATGCTGGATAAAGTGGCAGAGTGGGGCTTTAGCATCGCCAATAAGGCAGAGATCAGTGAGCGAATCAAAAAACTTATCTCAGGGACAGGTAGCCAATAAGGCTTAGCAAGGGAAGGATAAATGATACGTGGTGTTAATCTGAAACAGATTTTGATTGTCTTGTTGATCCATCTGCCCCTGGTCACCTGGGCAGATGAAACGCCACTGTTCCTCTATCGTGGATTGCGAGCCACCAGTATGGGCAACGCTTATGAAGCTATTGCCGACGATCTTTCTGCGGTGCACTATAATCCGGCTGGCCTGACACAGATCGAAAAAGTCTCTTTTCAATTCTTACCAGTTCGTGGATGGTTCACACAAGATATTTTAGACGAGGCTTTGGGGATGGCGGAATTTATGAGTGAAGTCGTTACACCGCTTACCGGTTCATCTAATCCGTTAGTTGATCCATCATTAGCTGGTGCCAGAACAAAATTGGTCGATCAAGTCACCAGTCTCTCCTCCAAGCATCTGGGGACAAAAGTGGACTTTGTTGGATTAGGACTATCGATTCCGCTGGTCAATAAGCAGGTGGCACTGGGGCTATCACTCTACTTGCAAACTCTGGCCGACTTTCGGATTGTCAAGCGTGGCCTGCCCTGGCCGGATCCAATTTTGCAGATTTTGGACGATCACGTCATCTATCGTGCTACATTCCAAGGGGCTTTCGCTACGTCGTTGGCTTATCGGCTGGATGTTGACAAACCCTATATCAAAACGGTCCATTTTGGCACCACGGCTCGCTTGATTGGTCGCGGTGAAGCAAGCGATGTGGACAATCCCTTTGCCGTCTCTGATCTGCTAAACCCGGACCGGTTTGCGGAGGAATACTTTAGCCTGGGATCTGGAGAGGATATTACATCTTTGATAGAACGCCAATTTGGATACAGCATCGATTTTGGTACCATCATTACGCCTCTCGAAGGGCTAAATTTGGGCGTGGCTGGCCGAAATTTAGTTGGAGGTATTGGGGGCAATACGTTTCCACCAAATGTGGCTGTCTCTGCAGCTGTTCGTCCGCTCATACTTCTGGAGATGGAGAATAAACTGGTCGATGTCACGCTAGCTACCACCTGGGATAATCCCAATGGAGATGATATGTTGGGTGGCTATGCCCTGGATCAATACACCGATAATATTCACCTCGGTGCCGAGGTGCGAATTTTGCCCGACGGGTGGGTTGAGATTGGACTTCGAGCCGGAAACAACCAGGGATTCGCTACTTTTGGAGCGGATCTCCGTTTGCTGAAGTTTTTACACATCGAAGCTGCTCGATATAGTAATTTACAAAGTGATTGGTGGGTTGGGTCAGCGAGAATTAGTTTCTAGTCTCCTACTACCCTTATCTCTGCTCCTAAGCACTTTACTGCTCCCCTCCACTGCTGAGCTGGAGCCTGTAGCGCAGAGTCGATCAACTCTCACTAACTCAAACACAATCGACCGGATTTGGCGATGTCATCGACGTCACAGTTGAAGGATACAGCGAGTACAGTCGGCAAATAACGGTACGCCGGGACGGTTTCATCTCCTACCCGTTGATTGGCGACTTACAGGTCGTCGGACTCTCCATTCAAGACTTGGAAGCCAATCTGCTTCGGGCTCTCCAACCTCATCTGGGTCAACCTCGGATTTTCGTTGAACTGATCGAGCAGCGTCAGCACAAGACCTACCTGCTGGGTGAAGTCGAAGAGGCAGGCCAATACTATTTCGAAGCTGATCAGATCTACCCCACGCCAGCCCTGGCCTTGGCAGGTGGGGGCAAGAACCAATCCACCGACCTGACCTCTCTCCAAGTTCGCCGCCAAGGNAATATCGTTCAGACCATTAATCTAAATCGGTTATTGGAACAGTCGGAGNTGGNGNCCATCTTGAGNCCTGANGATGTGGTCTATGTGCCAAGCCGTTTGTAACCTCGCTCGGTCCACGTCACCGGGGTGGTTGTCGATGAGCAACCGACCTCCTAGATTGAGAGAACAAAACTCGATCTACATCACGCTCTAGCTTTGGCTNGGGGTGTGCAACCCGACATCGCCGATCTCAGTAAAGCTATCGTCAGCAAACCGTCTGGTGAGCGGATCTTTGTCAATCTGTTGCAGACCAAAAGTTGCGGTCAAGTTAACGCCGGGTGATGTCCTNTTTATTCCCAGTGCCTATCTACCAGAGGAAGTCAGTATCATGNGGGAGGTGGTTACTCCAGATCGGTATGTGATTAAAAAGCTGATCGACCTGACTGAGGCCTGTGCATTGGCGGGTGGCTGGTCGCCCAAAACAGCCAACCTGAAACGGTTGAATATTTTTCGAGCCGACGCTTCTCANGAACTGGCAGATTTGCTTCAGCAAATCGAGACCAATCAGCCGATTTCAAAGGTCTATCCTGGCGATCGAATTTACATGCCTGAACGNTTNCAGGGGTCAACTGGTCNGCTATTTTGACGGTAACGACAATTGCAACTTCAATCTACAACATGGCAAAATAGAGTCAGTCTAAACGCAGGATGTCACATGAAGATCGAATCTGTTGAAGCAATAAATCTCGCTTTCGAGTATCCACCGGACGAACGATTCCGATATGGCGGTGGTATGTGCACCCACCGTCTGACTACGCTGATTCGTGTCCATACCGATAGTGGATTAACCGGCATCGGTTCTATCTATACTCACCCCTCGCTAGCCTACCTGATTGTCAGAGACCAACTTGCCCCCCTGTTACAAGGAGAAGATCCGACTGAGATCGAGTCTTTGTGGGAGAAGATGTACGGCTTGACGCTCTGGTACGGACGGAAAGGGGTAGCTATGACCACACTGGGTGGCATCGATACTGCCTTATGGGATCTGCGGGGGAAGATTGAAGGAAAGCCGGTCTGGCAGTTGCTAGGTGGTGAACGACAGACCTGCCCGGCTTATGCNAGTGGCCTCCTCTGGAGAGATCCCGAAGAACTAGCTAAAGAGGCCGTAGGCTATATTGAGCAGGGGTACCGTCGAGTTAAGATGCGGCTTGCACGGAGCGAAGCCTACGATACCGGTGCGGTCCGTGCTGTTCGTCAGGCAATCGGTGAAAACAACGACATTATGGTCGACGCTTCGATGCGCTATGAACCTGAATTGGCAAAGCGAATGGGCAAATTTTTTGAGGAACAGNAAATCTTCTGGTACGAGGAACCGTTTGCCCCCGACGATATTGACGCCTATGCTGACCTTCGGCAGCAGATCAATATCCCTATTGCTGGTGGGGAGAATGAGTTCGGGCTACAAGGATTTCGAGAGATGATTCGAGCCGGAGCCCTGGATATCGCCCAGCCTGATGCTTCTCGTTGTGGCGGAATCAGCGAAACCTGGAAAGTTGCGCGAATGGCACAACAAAATGGGCTAGGTGTCGCTACTCATTCCTGGAGCGATGCGGTAGCAATTGTAGCCAATGCACACGTTGTCTCCGCTATNCCGAACGGTATTACAGTAGAAATCGACCAAATGANNAATCCCTTTATCGAAGAACTGCTGGNCGAGCCGTTACAGATTCAANGTGGCCAACTTCAACTGAGTCGTGCCCCTGGATTGGGGATCGAACTTGACATGTCGGTTGTGGATCGTTACCGAATATCGGACCCGCTGAATATTCCCGACGGCGTCTATTCAGACATGATGTTCGGCCGAGAAAACTTCCCTGAACCGTTCACCTACCACGAAATAGACGATTGAGCCAAAATAGCTTTGACTAGAACTTCCAGATAGCGTTTGGACGTCAGCGTTTACGCGAATGTCTCATCAAATCTTAGTGTATCGTCAAGTGTGACTTCTCACTGCTCAGATCTATCGCCGGTTGCAATTCCATTTATTTCAACGTTATAATAAATCTCCGTCGGTGTAGCGAAATCAGGGGAGAAATAGACCTAAATGATTCGAGAAGCGATTCAAAAAGTGGTGGAAGGTAGCCATCTCACTCAAAGTGAGACGGTCGAAACGATGAACGAAATCATGTCAGGTGAAGCCACACCTGCCCAAATCTCATGTTTTATCACCGCACTGAGGCTGAAGGGTGAGACAATTGAGGAGATTACAGGAGCCGCCCAGGTGATGCGNGAAAAAGCAACCCGGATTCAAACACGNCATCGNTTGGTGGTTGATACNTGCGGCACCGGCGGAGATCANTCTCACACCTTCAATATCTCNACCACAGCNGCATTTGTGACAGCCGGGGCCGGAATCCCGGTCGCNAAACATGGNAACCGATCTGTTTCAAGCCAGAGNGGAAGNGCNGATGTCTTGNGCGCATTAGGCGTTAACCTGGANANCTCTCCCCAAGAGGTGGGNCAGTGCCTTGATGAGATTGGNATTGGNTTTCTGTTTGCNCCTGCGCTGCACGGTGCAATGAAGCACGCCATCNGTCCNAGANGAGAGATNGGGATTCGAACCATCTTTAACGTTTTGGGGCCGCTGACNAACCCNGCAGNGGCNCAAGCGCAGTTGNTTGGTGTCTANGCNAAAGAATTAACTGTCNCCCTNGCTNAGGTGNTGAAAAATCTGGGAACCCAAATNGCCTTCGTCGTACACGGNCANGACGGCCTGGATGAGATNACCACCACAGGNGAAACACAAGTCTCNGCCCTGGCTGCCNGAAAGGTAGANACCTACANNATCTCCCCGCANCATTTTGATATGCAGATTGCCAAACTCGAAGATCTCAGCGGTGGTNCTCCCGATACCAANGCTGAGATTACTCGTCAGATTTTGGACGGTGAGAAAGGCCCCAAAAGAGANGTCGTTATTCTCAATGCGGCGGCAGCAATTGTTGCGGGTGGGAAAGCGATGGATCTAAAGGCAGGTTGCGCTGTGGCTAAGGCCTCCATTGACAGCGGACGAGCCAAGCAAAAATTGGAGTTACTAATCGAGTACACCAACAAACCATGATTTTAGATCAGATTGTAGCTCACAAAAAAGAAGAACTACAGTTTGACCAGGTTCAGGTTTCGCTAGCTGAATTGCAGTCACGGGTTGTAGATCTCCCTCCAACCCGTGACTTTGAAGTGGCACTAGGCCAATCCAACTCCAGCCAAATCTCACTGATCGCCGAGATTAAAAAAAAATCACCTAGCAAAGGGATCATCCGTCACAACTTCGATCCCGTCAATATCGCCACAATCTATGCCGAAAACGGGGCTTCGGCGATTTCAGTACTGACCGACAACCACTTTTTTGCTGGTCAACTGAGCTACCTACAACAAGTTAGACAGGCTGTCGAGTTACCCCTCCTACGTAAAGATTTTACTATCGATGCCTATCATCTCTACCAGAGTCGTGTAGCGGGTGCGGATGCGATTCTACTAATTGTGGCGGTACTTTCAGAGAAACAGATAGGCGAATATTTAGATCTGTCAAGCCAGCTTGGTCTAGCTGCTTTAGTTGAGGTTCACACAGAATCCGAACTGGATCTAGCGCTGAAAGCGGAGGCTAAAATCATTGGAATTAACAATCGAGACCTGACGGTGTTCCAAACCAAGCTGACAACAACTTTTCGACTGCTCAAACAACTACCAGATCCACACGACAAAATTATCGTTAGTGAGAGTGGTATTCACACCCGGGACAATGTCCTAAAACTGCAATCAGCCCGAGTTGATGCCATTCTGGTTGGTGAGTCGCTGATGAGAAGTGAAGATATTGGATCTAAAGTTAAAGAGCTGTTAGGCGACAGCTTTCCCCTAAGTTAACGCTTTGGAAGTGTTAAAACTATGATCCCAGTGGAAAGCAACTGTCAGTTCTTTATGCCGTTTCAGTCAATTAGCCCCAAAGTAGAAACTTCGCTACCGGGCAGCCAGAGCTTATTTGTCTGGAGTTATCTCCGTCTACTTTGATCTTTCACTGAACCAAGGCAGCGGTGGAACCATCTGAAAAGGAGTTGTCACTATGAGCAAAATTTACGAACCATTGGCCGATTTCAAAACCGAAGATCTGCCTGAACAAACGCTACCGTTCTAGAAGATTGCTGGACCGGGAGCCATCCTGGTCGGACTTTCCATCGGTGCGGGGGAAATTATCATTTGGCCTAGGATTGCAGCCGAATTCGGTGCTAGCATGGTGTGGGCGG
>PACG01000146.1 GCA_002699335.1 Candidatus Poribacteria bacterium | reverse complement strand
TATCGAGACAGTGCTCAAAATAGAGGTAACCGTGGCCGAAGGTGTCAATACAGGTCCAGGTGGAGTTTTCGAGGGTACTCCCCTGGTAATTGAGATTCCATTCACCACGGGCAACGTTGATGTCATCGCTCTGGTCTCGGCTGATCAATCGGTAGAAGTACTGGAAACAGAAGAAGATGGGNACATACTCAGGGCTGAATTAACCCATCTGAGCTACGTGGTGACGATGAAAAATACTGCACCAAGCTATGATTCGGTAAAAGCAGTTGAGGCTTTAGAAGAAATCGGGGCAACCGTCTCGGAATCCGGTCCGGTTGCATTGGAGGTGATGGCTGGTGATGAGGATCAGCTCCTAGATTTAAGCCAGGTCTTTAGCGATAGTGATCTGACCATTGGCGATCAATTGAGTTATCAGATCAGTGTGGAAAATTCAGTTTTGCTCTCCGTCTCGGAATCTGAGACGNAAGTTGGGAAATTGGTCCTGGATTTTNTTGATGACAAGAGTCAGGAAGGAACGACAGAGGTCACGATCCAAGCCACCGACACCAATGGAGTCCAAGCCGTAGATCAGAATGGCGACGACACCCTTTCTTTCTTTGTCCAGGTAAATAGCATCACACCTGACCACTGGGAAATTGATATTGATTTGCAATATGGCCTGAACCTGGTCTCTTTACCGTTACAACCAATCGATGAAAATGGTGAGGTAGAACAGTGGACNGCTTCTGATATCGCTGACAAGACCGGTGCAACGGTANTAGTGGCCTATGATTCGAACCANGGAGGCAANGGNGAATTTATTCCTTTCATCCCACAAGTGATGAAAGATGAGGCCGGGNACTACNTGGACCACGGTTTTGCCATTCAAGCNGGGCAAAGCTATATCCTCAACGTATTAGAAACTGGTTCATTGCCGCTTCAGGGTCAACCCTGGGGCCAACTGGTCAATACCGAAGAAGGTCAACAATCTGTTGACTCCGGNANCGGGCCAGCAGCNCCCNCAAACAATGGGNCAGCCNACGCCNCTCCCGATTCCGGTTCCGATCCCTGGACATTTGTAATTAGTGGAGATTTGGCACTTGATCCGGCCCTCAGTTTCGGTTTCGATCAGGCNGCCGCACAAATAATAGCCGTTAATCATCAGACNGGCAAACAACTTTCTGGACGAATTCAGGGNAGCCGATTCTACTTNGTTTTAGCAGACCTGTCGATGCGACCTGTGGTGGCTGAAGGACAGACTTTTGAAATCCGGGCTGAGGATAAAGATGCAAACTTAATTGCAGGCCCAGTAACTTGGCAGCTGGATGCCAGGCACTTGCGTCAAGCATATCTCCATCAGCAGTTGACAATCGGCGATGTAATCCCCAACCAAACGCAGCTGTTGCCCAACTATCCTAACCCATTCAACCCCGAAACCTGGATTCCATTTGAGTTGGAGCAGGGAGCGGGTGTTAGTATGATGATTTCCGATAACCGAGGAAACACGGTTCGTCAATTGAATCTCGGATACAAGGAGGCCGGCCGATACCTATCCAAACATCGAGCCGCCTACTGGAATGGCCGAAACACGTTAGGTGAACCGGTCGGCAGTGGCATCTATTTCTACACCTTTATTGCTGGTACTGCCGAGCCATTAACCCAAACCCGCAAGATGGTNATTCTGAAGTAGGAGAGTGGGATGTTGAAAAGGTTAGCGATCNGTCTTTTTTTGATGCTTTCTTTGATGGCGGCGGCCATATGGTTCGATACAGCGATAGCTGATGAGACACCCGTCCACTCTTACACCCGACGTTTTGCCTTAGCTCTGGAGGCTGGAATCAACATGATTTCGATGCCACTTGAGGTCAAGAAAATTGATGATCAGGCCATCGTCAGCAATTTCCGAGCCAGCGACCTAGCTACGGCGATCGGTACCTCCTGGGTAATCCGTTTCGACCAATTAGACGGACGCTTCAAAGCCTACATTCCGGAGGCTTCAACAGAAGAAATGAATTTTGCTCTGGAATCAGGTAAAGGGTACCTGGTCAACGTAACGGAAACCACAACGATCGACCTGGAAGGCATGCCTTGGGGTACACCGATCTTCGAACAATCGTCTGCCGCCCCAGCCGTAAAACCGGCTTCCCCCTGGGCTTTTGTGGTCAGTGGTCAGCTTGCCGTCTCCCTACCGTTGACGGAACAGAGCAAGGTGGTTGTCACCAACTTGAGAATGGACACCTCAGCCCTGGCTACGACCACAATTGGCCAAAACGGCCAGCCCTATTACTCAGCCGTGTTTGTGGATCCAGATCGAAAACCGCTGGTGAATTCGGGCGACGACTACCGTGTTACGCTCCTGGATCCCCGTACCGACCCGATCCACCAGCAGTTTCAAGTTGAAGCGGTAGATCTGTCAACCGCACACCTGAAAGCCGATACGTATTTCTCTGTCTTGGTTCCTCAAACGACGTCTCTGGGTCAAAACTATCCTAATCCTTTCAACCCGGAGACCTGGATCCCCTTCCAACTCCATCAGTCAGCCACCGTTTCAGTGTTGATTTACAATGCCGCTGGTAAAAAAGTTCGGCAGATGGATATCGGTTTTCGTATTGCTGGCCGCTACCATTCCATGGGGCGTGCCGTCTACTGGAACGGTAAAACCGATCTGGGAGAGATCGTCTCCAGCGGCGTCTACTTTTACACCCTCCAAGCTGGCGACTTTACTTCCACTCGACGGTTGGTGATTCTGAAGTAGATAAANCTAAGCGGAAGACCTTTAATCCAAATCGAGCAGGAAGGAGACTACTCTGCCCATCAGTTCGTTGACGATTTGGTATCTTTCGGGAGGTGCTGCCAGCATCTCTAATTCGGCCTGTACATATTGTGCCGGCTGTAGTTCTTCTCGACCATGCCAAATAAGTTGTTCAGCATCCTCAGGTCTGGTTTCTAGATGAAACTGTAGCCCAATGACGCGCTGCCCAATTTGAAAAGCCTGGTTTTCGCAACCTGAACTCCTGGCCAGATGGACCGCGCCGGGGGGAAGGTCAAATGTTTCACCATGCCAATGAAAGACCTTTACTGTAGGTGGGAAACGGAATACGGATTGGTCTGTTGTTGTTACTGCCTCTATGGGAAACCAACCGATCTCCTTCTCACCATTTGGATAGACCTCCGCACCTAACGCACTGGCGATCAGTTGCGCCCCCAGGCAAATACCCAGAACCGGTTTTTCCGCTTCGATGGCCCGGCGAATAAATGCTTTTTCCGGCAACAGCCAGGGAAACTGCAACTCATCGTTGATACTCATCGGCCCACCCATCACCACCAGCAGATCGATTTCCGTCAGGTTCGGCAATTGGGGTGATTCGAAAAAGCGGGTTGAGGTGATCTGGAAAGCGTGTTTTTGCAGCCACGGTTGGACGCAGCCTAAGCCTTCGAAGGGAACATGCTGGAAGTAGTGTGTACGCATAGAGTTGTCCGATATACGGGGAGATTGAGTTGTAGCCCGTACAGGTTAGTTGTTACTCAACTCCTGAAAGAGATTTCTCTTTAGCATCACCGATGCTGTAATCAAGCCCGAAAATAATGCCGCTGTCACTCCGACGGTCACCGTATCCTGCCCCGTTAAGTACAACCCTTTAATTGGACTCTGCGGTCGTAACCAGCTCTGCCTGAAACGTTGCGGCGTGTGTTCAATGCCGTATAGTTCACCGTGTCGATAGTGGGCCATATCTCGGGTAGAGAGCGGCGTCGACAGTTCGTAAAAATCGACCTTACCCTCGAGTTGAGGTAACTGTTCGTAAACCTTGTCCAGCATTCGTGAAGCGTAAATCTCCTTTAAGGCCTCGTAATCCTCACCACGTGATCGCCACGCTCTCTCTTCCCATTTGGCAAACCATTGATAGTGAGCCAGGGTAATCGCCTCCATGGTTGAAATACCGGGCGAATGTTTTGACCATAACGGGTCCTTGGCCGAACCAAACGACAAAAATAAAACAGGCAGGTCACAAGACTGATCTCGAACAAAGTTGTCCACATTTTGGTCGTGGTCGTAGGATGGATAAATCCACCGATTCGCTGTTCCCAACTCCAACTCTTCAGCCGACCCCCTCAAGCCGATGTGCAAGCATAAATGGCCCATAGTGGGGGTAACCCTTTGCAACTGCCTGTCGAAATCTACATTCCTGTTAAGATCTAAATCCCTGTCACCTAGATCGTAGTACGATTTCAGTAGTCTATATCGCGTGTTTATGATCCCTGCACTGCTGACGATATGAGATGCCGGTAGCTCTTCGCCGTTATCCAGTCTAACCCCGACCGCTCTACCTCGGTGGATTAGAATTTCATCGACACCGCTGCTGACAAAAATATCTCCTCCATTTTTCCGAATGAAATTAACGATGTTAACCGCAATTTGGCTGGAACCGCCCACCGGATAATTACCGCCATCCAGATAGTGGCCTATTACGGCTGCAGCCATGACAAAACTGCTTTTTCTAGGTGTCAATCCGTAATCACCCCACTGTCCGGTTAAAACACCGAGTAATCTTTCGTCACCAGTTAACTGNCTNATCTGCTGGTAGGTCGTCAAATCTGAAAACCTNTAGAAGGGTCGAGCCAGGATTGGAGACAGAATTTGCCCCAATATTTTCGGCATCGCCTTGTTCATGAAGTAGCCTTTACAGGCTTTAGACACCAGATCTATTAGATCCATATACCTGTCAATGGCCAGAACTTCTTGCGGAAACCAGCTCTTTAGGTCTTCGACCAATCGTTCACGCGGGCTATAAAAATCATACGTGCGGTCGGGAAAAATGATCCGATCGTAGTTGTCGTCCATTTTGGCCCAACCCAGGGTGTCATCGGTAATACGGTCGAACAGTTTTCTGACGGGGGTATCTTTTTTGTGAACTTCACCGATATAGTGTAGACCGACATCCCATTCGTAGGGTTGTCGTTTGAAGGTGTGCGTATAGCCGCCAACCTTGAAGTGCTTTTCGAGAACCAGGACTCTCCGTCCCTTTTCAGCCAGCAAAGCCGCGCAGCAAAGCCCACTGATGCCGGAGCCAATCACGATGGCATCATAAGACGTGTCCGTCTGAGAAGAGTTGAATTTTCCGACGCGAATGGATTGAGCCTTATCCTTCTGCATATTTTTTANCTAGCGACGCCTACTGNGATTATTCAATTAGTTTGGAAGCGATCAGATCCTGGTTGAGTTGGAATCCCAACCCGGGTAGATCTGGTAGGATCAGATGGCCATTTTCAATCTGCGTGGTGGGAATCACGAGTTCATTTTCCCACGAATCGATTGGGGCACCACCTGCATATTCCTGGTATAGCAGATTGGAAACGACTGAACAAACGTGGGAAGCNGCCCGGGTGACAACGGGACTGCACCAGTTATGGGTAGCGATATTGAGACCGTAAGTTTCCGCTAATTCCGCCGTTTTGACAGTTTCTAAGATNCCACCGTTAGTACCAACTTCCGGCTGAAATAGCCCCAAGGTCCCACTATCAAATAAAGTTTTGCTCTCCTGTCGTGTGCAGGTCAATTCACCGGTTGCGATTGGGATAGAGGTTGCATTTGCAACCATCTTCAACTGTTCCGGCTCATCGACAGTTGGGGCTTCAAAAAACAGAACATCGAGTGGTTCCAGTGCTCGCGCGGCCATGATNGCGCCTTCAACAGAAAAACGGTTGTGGGCGTCTATCGCAATTTGGTAGTCTGCACCGACGGCGTCACGGACTGTCTCAACCTTCTTAATTTGAGNCCGCAGNTCATCCGGCGCCGGTGTTCCACTCCCCTCAAAAGGNTCCCATTTGAACATACCGAATCCATCCTCTTTTATAGCCAGAATACGTTCGACACACTCCTCCCAACTACCNGCCCCACTGAAAACGCCGTGATCAGCGTAAAGCGGAATCTTATCGCGGATTTTACCCCCAAGTAGAGCATAAACCGGTAGATTGGCCGCTTTGCCCAGGATATCCCACAATGCAACCTCAATGGCGGAGACAGCCGCACTCCAATTGCGGTCGTTCGCTCTGGGTGGGAATTGGTTCAGAAAAGATCGGATTTGCGTGGCTGATCTATCTTTAATCTGCTGACCGATCGATGCGATACAATCAGAAATCGTCCTGGCTTGCCCCGCCCAGGTAAACCCTTCACCAACACCTTCCAATCCCTCGTCCGTTTCAACCCTGACGATGACCCAGGCGGGATAACCCCGTGCGGCTTGTATGGTAACCGGAATGACGTTGGTAATTTTCAGTTGATGAGAATGTGTTATTTCAGTATTCATAGCTATTTGAGTACTCAGATGAGGATTCGGTAAACTGCTCGCTCAAGCCGCCAACTCGCCTGGCGTGCCAGCCCGTGGCAGTGGTAACAATTCACAGTCGGTAGGACGAACGCCCCACTCGAAATCAGCGTGGAGAACAAACTGTCGAAACCGACAGTTACCGAGAANAAAGGCCTAATTATACCCGGGTGTACATGGGGCCCTAGGATAGCAAATTTCGCCTCCTGTGACAAGGCGCGTTACTGTTCGCTTTTACCCNTTATGAAAATCTTCCGTACTAGTGGGTTGCTTNATACATGGCTACCACATTTTCAGTAGGTGAATTGTCCTGGATGGGCGTGCGTGGATGCTAAACACGNCGCTAGGNATCATGATTTCCAGTGTTTACTTCACATAAATGTAATATCCTCAATGGCACCAAACACCGCTTGTCTGCATCATCTAGTNTCTTTCCTCGNCTGCCTGCAAANTTAAGGCCTCCGNCATTAATCCACTGTNACGCCTTAGGCTTGCTTTTTCCAAATTNCCACCAGCGGAAGTTTACCTTCTAGCAGAACCCGAAACTGTCTTGGAGAATGATCGGGNGGCTAATCTTTGATCNCACCCTAAACCGGTCACTACCTNTCATATTCTCTCTTGTCATCTCGTCCACATGCAATAACACCCGTCAATACTTCTGGCCCCCCANCAGAGGTGTCAGCACGGGCTTGCCATTGATCATCCAAAACCCCTTTCAGTCATGTAAATCTTATCCTTAGCGCTGGGCCAAACTCCTTAATTATCTGCCTGACGAGAGTAGCGCTGCNTAGCCTGGCTATCCTATTCAGCAGAACCGTCGCGATTCTCGACATCTGTTTTTCAAGCAGGCCCTACATTTTACCCCTACCNAAGGCCGCGGCCANCATTTCACTGGTTGACTTCAGCCAAGAAAATAGAGCAATAGTAGTTTAGCTGGCGCCTTCTCCTAAAAGTTTCAAACTCGCATCTGGAGCCTAAAAGCGAGGTTATTGCAATCCAGCTTTAAAGCCCAATAAGAGGTATNCTTCCTGGTCAGACACGTCAGCGATATTTACTAAAATGGACACTTTTTCTCCTGCAATCTATATCAAACTCGACAAAAACGACATACTATTTACAGCGCTATCAGGAAACATGCGACACAGGAGATATGACCAGATATGATATTACACCACTCGTTACAAACTAGATTCTTGTCTTCAAACCCAGTTCCTGCTACAATGACCTCCCAAGTGTGATTCGGAGCGATGAAAAGACTTGGCGCCTATTGCCAACTCGAACAGATACATGACCAAGGATACCCGTTTTGTTAATGCTAACGTGGTTTTGCCAGACCGCATTTTGTCTGATGCTTCAGTCCAAGTGCAAAAGGGCTTGATTCACCAGATCGATTCCACCTCGAATCTTAGCGTTACCGAAGATCCAACAGAAGTCATCGATGTTGAAGGAGACTATCTCTGTCCTGGCTTTATTGATATTCACGTTCACGGTGGTGGTGGAGCCGATTTCATGGACGGAAGTCGTAAGGCTTTCGAGAAAGTCTTACGTTCCCATGGCAGACACGGCACAACCAGCCTTGTTTGTACTTCGACCGTGGCTCAACCGGAGCAGATTCNCGTCTTTCTATCTCTGGTACGTGAGTTTAAAAATACGCCGACTAATAGAGACTTACATCCTTCGGCCAGAGTCCTGGGAGCACACCTCTATGGCCCCTATTTTCGCTGCGAGGCCATCGGTTGCCATCCAGTGGATCTATATCAGATCCCAGATACAGACACCTATAACAGTTACTTAACCTTTTCTGAAGTGATTATCAAAGCCTCCATTGCGCCTGAATTACCGGAGAGTAAAGCCTTTGCTCAGGCCTGTGCTAAACGAGGGATTATACTTGGTGTTGGGCATTCATTAGCGACCTTCGACCAGATGGTGCAAGCATTGGATTGGGGCATTCAGTATGTAGATCATCTATTTTGCGCCATGTCGGATAAGTCGAAACTACGGCAGACGCAAACCTATCCGATGCGAGGAGGNGTTGTCGAAGCCACACTTTTTCTAGATCAATTGAGTACAGAAGTGATTGCCGATGGCAAACACCTGTCCGCTGAGCTTTTACTACTGGCACATAAAATCAAGGGCGAAGATCGACTGGCTATTGTTACCGACTGTAACCGGGCNCTCGANATGCCNGATGGAGAATANATCTTTGGNCCAGAAAAAAATGGTCAGCCGTTCCTGCANCNAGANCNNGTGGGGCTGACGCTAGACGGTAGTAGCCTGGCTTCNAGTGCCACCGGGATGGATCACCACGTAAGAACATTCCACCGATTGACGGCGCTGCCCCTTCACACGGCAGTAAAAATGGCCAGCCTAACCCCGGCTCGAATTATTGGCTATGCCGACCAATTAGGTAGTATCGAAATCGGTAAAATTGCCGATCTAGTGATACTGGACCAAGATTTGGTGATCAAATCGGTACATCCCAGCGATAGGCAACCGGTCCAAGCTCAGATCGNATAGTTGTGGCGGTGCAATCGTTGGAGTAGCCGATCCCGCGCTGATTTNCCTTTCGTTTGACCGACAGAGAAATGAAGTAAAAAGGATAGATGTGCGTAATGTGCGGCATCCATCGACGCAGTTGGCGCCACGCCGCTGGCCAACTGACTAAATCGATGACCAGGTTTCTGCAAGCGGGATAATGACAATCGCCGTCTGGTAGGTTTTATTGCTGATTATTCTTTTTCATTAGTCAGCCTTTCAGCATACCTATAACCGAGATAGTAACATAAGACCTACAGAGACCCAATATCAAACGCAACCAACGCATTCGCTTTACCCTCTGAGTCGTGGTGTGCTAAAATAGCCCTATCAATTTGCAACCCATGATCCAGATCCAATACCCTATTTGTCTATTGAGACGATTCTTTTACTATTATTCGGTATTCCTAATTTACCTGTTTTCTCCCGTCTTGGCCGAAAGCCAAGATGAGACCGATACCTTTACCCTTGGTGGCGATATCACTTATGAGAAAGGGTTTGCCGTCGANGCCGGGTTTACANTCGTAGCAGAAAATCAAAGAGTCAAAGAGGGATGGTTCATGCCTCCCAAAGCCGAAACTCGTTCCGATGGTAGTTATACTCTCTCTTTTCTGGATATTTTCGGTCCTCACAGAACCCGTGTCGGCGATGAAATCGTCGTAACTGTAACTAACGCAACATCGACTCAATCTCTGGCTGAAGCTCGTTACGTAGTTACCCAGCAGGCTATCGCCAACCTGGAAGCCAACCTGGATCTACAACTCCCGGCTGAACTTGCGCCTGTAATTCCACCCGAACAAGCGGAAACCGATACCTTTACTGTTACGGGCGTGCTGAGAACTACAGATGGTCGTCCAGCAGGAAGCGGCTACCAAATCGTGGGCGAAAATCAGCGCGTCAAAGAGGGATGGTTCATGCCTCCCAAANCCGAAACTCGTTCCGATGGCAGCTACGCTCTCTCTTTTCTGGATATTTTCGGTTCCCGGCGGACGAAGATCGGCGACCGTATTATTCTTACGGCAACCGAAAAAAAGACGGGTNAAATGTTGATTCAGACAGAATATATGGTGACACCAAAAGCCGTCAAGAATCTGGAAGCTAAAGTAGATCTAGCACTGCTTAGCCTCGATGCTGAAGTCGCTCAAAAAATGACCTTGGCGCTTGAACACCAACAACTTCTATCTGACGGGATCTCACAAACAACAGTGACGGTCTCTTTTGGAGATCTGACTCCGAAATTTCAGGACGAGAATTTAACGGTTAAGGCTATTAATGGCGACCTCGGTCAACTGACTCGCAACTCACAGGGCGTCTACACTGCGATCTATACGGCTCCTGCACTGTCGATCGACCAACCGCTAACCGAGACCATTACCGCCAGATNGGTGCGATTAGATCATCAAATTTCGCAAACCTTGACGTTGCAACCGTTACCATCNACTGTAGATTCAACTGTTCCTCCAGTTTCAGATGAAGAGACCACCGCTGATGAACCCATCCGTCTAAACTATATATCTTGGGACGTCGACCGCAACCAGCAAGTCGACATTTACGATCTGATTCCGGTGATACAACAATGGGGGTTTAAGAGGTTTGGAGAGGGATTGAGCGGCGATATCAATCAGGATGGAATTGTTGAAGCTACAGATGCAACCATATTGGTCAACCATTTTGGTGACTCTGTTGGTGAAGCAAAGCCTATTGCTGTAGCCGATTTTCAGCTGGACTTTCCAGTTGGTGTCCATCTAGTGCCGTCGACGTTCGTCCCAGAAGTCGGCGAATTAATGACCGTTCGGATCGACGTTCATGTGCCATTGGCCGTTGCAGAATACGTTTCGGGATTTGAAGGAACCGTCAACTACGACCCAACAAGACTTCAATTGGTGGAGATGACGATGGGAACCGAATTTTTCCCTGCAGCATGGTATACAGGTAACAACAGTCAACATTCAACCCCCTTGTCTCCCGCTGAATTGGGGGCCTTGTTCTCCCCAGGCCTCGTTACTTTGGCTGCTGCCGGTTTCCCTCGCGCCAAAACAGAAACTTTGGGCAAAACGGTCGCTGTTCTAACCTTCAAGGTCTTAGAACAGCGTCAATCCCAACTATACTTATCCGACTTAAAATTGGCTGACCAGCTAGGTCGATCGATCGCGACAGAAGGCCACCCTCTATATCTGATGCCTTGGGACTTTAACGGTGACGGCCAGGTCAATCTATTTGACGTTGCAACTATACGTAATCAATGGGGACAAATCGGTAAAAACTTAGTTGCAGATCTCAACCAGGATGATCAGGTCGATGATTTTGATTATCACATACTCACTGGTTATTTGGGCTTGGGTCAGCCTCTGCATGCGAATCCAAACACTGATTTAGTTGCCAGCATGATACTGACGATTCGAACACTGCAGCCCGAGTCGCCGAAAGTGGGACAAAAATTAAAGGTACAGGTGGTAACTGATTCTGTAGCTGATCTGGCCAGTTATCAATGTACCCTCAACTACAATCCAGATCAGTTGCAGTTTATCGAAGGGGAATTACACTTTTTAGGGGTCGATCCACTAGGGTTTCCAACCCGGGACGAGACAGCCTTTTTCCGACCGGTACCATCAGATAGGGGTACCGCTCCGGATCTTGATGACGAACAGGAGCGATGGCTTCAACCCGGTGCGATTACTTTTTCTTCTACTACCATGGGAGAAGTGGCAGACCTGGATGAAACCGATAGCCGAGCTTCTAATCCAGTTTCTGAAAAAGGAATCTCCGCCGGTCGACTTCTAGCCAGTCTGGCTTTTATCGTACTGGATCGACAAGACACTACCTTACATCTTTCTGACATGATGGCGGTCGACACTTCAGCCCAACCGATAGCAACGGTTGCTGCCCCCCTCAATCTGCTGAGACCGGTGACAACTGGCCCCCCCGTCGACCGGGTCGCCCTTTCAGTCGATAATCCCTATCTGCTGGTCGGCACAAAAGTTTCGACAGATCTCCAGGTCCGGTTAGTGGATCGAGATGATGCGTTGCTAACTGGAGAAATCGTTACACTAACCGCTTCGGAAGGTCAAATCCAGGCCATAGCCAGAGATAATGGTGATGGCACCTACTCGGCTGAATATACAGCTTTGTTGGATGAACCAAGAACTGTTCAGGTAACAGCTACTACCCATAACGGCAAAACTGGAGACCTAACGCTTCGCTTTTTTCAATCAGTTGAGTTGTCAACCACACGCCCCAGAATTTCGGCCCAAATATCGGCTAAAGCAGAGCTTACCATCACCGTCCGGAATACAAAGGGGAATTTAATGCCGGGTCAAGTGGTCAATTTGAGTGTGAGCAATGGACAGATTCAAACACCCGCGGACGACAATGGAGACGGTACTTACACCGCCCAATATACAGTAACCACAAATCAAACCGGAACCGCCCGCATTACTGCTACAGTGGGCACCGATCGATTCAACAGCATAATCCTGCAACTGGTTCCTGTCACCACCTCAGCTAAATTATCAAAGATCAAATTGATTGGAGAAACCACTCTAACGCTGTCTCAACCAGCAACTGTTGAGGTTCAACTCTTATCACCGGAAGGATTACCTATTGCTGACCGGGTCGTGACCTTGGACATTGAACCGAATCATAAACTGCGGGTTGACCTATCCCAAAAAACAGATCTGGAAGGGAAAACACAGATTGCCTTTACCACCGGTCAGCCCGGGGTAAAAGTGGTCAAAGCTGTAGTAGGAAACCTGACACTCAACGATGGTGTAGCAGTAATCTTTACAGGCCAACCCAAGATCGGTGATATCGACCTCGACGGTGAGGTGACGATTTTTGATTTGGTCTTTGCTGCCGGCCAGTTTGGGCAGTCCAGTCCTAACCTAACCGGTGATGTCAATCGGGATGGCGTGGTTGACATTTTTGACCTGGCTCTAATCGCGTTCGATTTCAAAAAACGTAGCGAACCCGAATTTGCGGCTCCCGCTTTATCCAAAGACCGAGGCTTGATGACAAATATTGACCTGTTAGCCGGGCAAAAACTGCGAATCCAATCGGCTATTGATCATCTCATCCGTCGAGGGCAACGCTCATCAACAGAAGACCTGGCATTGCAGATCTTGCAGTCGGTACTACCGCCTAAACAGACACAACTACTAGCCAATTATCCAAATCCATTCAACCCTGAAACTTGGATACCGTTTGAGTTATGNCAGGGTGGAGAGGTGAAATTAACAATTTATGATTCGACTGGTTCAGTGGTTAGGCGAATTGATCGCGGGTATCTAATGTCGGGTCGATATGTCGGCCCAGAAGATGCNNTTTACTGGAATGGTCAAACTGAAACGGGAGAGATCGTTTCCTCCGGCACCTATTTTTACCGCCTGGAAGTAGGTTCGACCTCGACTTTTTCAGAGACACGCAAAATGGTAATTCTGAAATAGACCTAAAAATAACCATAACAACCTATTATAAGCTAATTTGAAAGGCAACCTCCGTATTTTATGTGTCAAGTACTNGAAATACTACCCTTCGCCCAAGACATCGCCCATCGAGCTGGCGACATTTTAATGGATTACTATGGGCAGTCCCACCAAATTGAATACAAAAGTCCTGGCGATGTTGTCACTGAAGCTGACAAAGCATCCGAAAGGTTCGTTACACAACAGATTCAGGAAGCCTATCCAGNCCACGCTATTTTAGGCGAGGAATTCGGGTTNNCATCANCTAATTCCTCCTATTGTTGGGCTATTGATCCGCTCGACGGTACTGCCAATTATGCCAAACACTTTCCCATTTTTGCGGTTTCAATTGCGCTGTTGCAAAATGGAGAACCGATTCTAGGTCTGGTCTACGAGCCGGTAACGAACCGTACGTTCAGTGCCGTTACCGGACACGGCGTAACTTTGAACGGAACTCCAATTAGTGTTAATTCTAATCGAGAGATCTCACCTGATGGCCTATTCGGTTTTTCCTCCCGTAATATGAAGGCGCAGTTGCCATTCATGCAGCACATTTCAAAAGGTCGAAATTTGGGGTCNGCCGCCTTACATCTCTGTTCAGTAGCTGCAGGTTACATGGATGGGAGCCTAGATCTGGGTACCAAGCTATGGGATGTCGCCGCCGGCGCAGTTATTCTGCAGGAAGCCGGTGGAAAAGTGACGCATCCGTCGGGAAACGCACTTTTCCCTTTACAGCCGAATGACTCAGCTTACGCTGGCGGGGTGGTTGCGTTTCTAGCCACTAACGGTAAAATCCACCAGCAATGCGTTGGNTTGATCGACGGTAGTTCCTGATTTCTGACTTAGCCCCGGTTTCCTCTGCCAGTATTTGACNCNGGTCGCCGAAGNATAGCGGTGAGAAANAACTGCCACAACCCANTTGNGCCGNCTCACCNTCAAACANAGGCAACCCAAAATTCCAGTCTAACTTAAGGCCAATCCAACATCTAGATTTCCCTTCTGATGACATGCATTCCCNGGCCTTCTAGGCCACGCCATGTCGGAAGTTGTCATGCGATTACTCGACAGTTAAGTTCGGCTGGGGGAGGACCTTTTTGGCTGAGAGGGTTCAACGGTCGGTAATTGTCGGTCTGAACTATCTGTCGAAGCGAGACCAAGCTGAGACCGGGGGAAAATATCCGGAGTTACTGTCCGACATTCATGAAATGAAGAAATTGAAATTAATGNTATCTCCTGGCTAAGCATCTGCTGACGGTGATAAAGCGCAAATAATTCAGTAGAAAAAAGAATGGAGTGAATGATGAGAATCGAACCTTTCTTTACGCCAAAATGGACTTTAAGATCTCTGTGTGGTCAGGTCAGCGAAGCGGCCGACCTTGGTACTGTTGAGATATTAAAGGGTGTGAGCTANAAATTAGCCATAGGCTTGTCTTTTGGTATATTTTTTAAGGCAGATAAGCGCCAGGCCAAAAACTATAGGTGGGGANATTGAACCCGACTCCGATAACATTCCACAGGCTNCCCATAATAAAATCCCCCAGTATCAATCCCAGGCAAAGTTGCAGGCCAGCCCGGTATTGCGGTGG
>PACG01000145.1 GCA_002699335.1 Candidatus Poribacteria bacterium | reverse complement strand
TCTGACGAAATGTTGGTGGCCCAGTTTCAAACGGGGCGGCAGGATGCCTTTGATGTCCTAATGGCACGTTACAAGCAGAGGATTTATGCCTATCTACTCCGCTCGGTCAAAAATTATGAGGATGCTGAGGAGTTGACTATCGAGGTTTTTATCAAGATCTACCGGGCACTTGGCACTTGGCAACCGAGAGCTAAGTTCACTACCTGGATTTATAAAATTGCTCATAATTTGTCTGTCGACCATTATCGATCTAAGTCTCGCCGTGCAACCACCTATTTAGACGACGAGAACTTGGCCATTGACGAACCCGCCTCAACCGATATGCGAAGCAACCCTGAGCACGTAGTTTTAGAACAAGATCGACATCGTATTATTCATGAGGCCATTGGCCAACTCTCACCTAACCAACGATCCGTTTTTGTAATGAGTCGTTACAATTGCTTGCAAATTCGGGAAATTGCCGAAATTATGGGCATGGCGGAAGGAACGGTTAAGATTCACCTCCATCGAGCCGTCAAAAAACTAAAAGTCATCCTGCAACCGATGTGGGATAATAACGAGATCTAGGTGAAATACTGTGTGTTCGCAACAAGGATTACTGCTTAGCCATTATTTAGATGGATCTTCCGAATTAGACCTAGATTTAACCAGACATATTGAGACTTGCCAACCCTGCCAACGATATTTGGTTGATTTGGATCAAATCGCAACGCTGACCGAAGCCCCACTATTACCCGACGCCAAGTTAGGTCAGATCGAAATCGAGGTCTATAAACGACTAGCAACCAATACGGTCACCGCTTCGATTCCGGCTAACGATCGTCTCTTCAGCTTTAGCTTTCTCGACCTGATAATTCGCTTCAAAGATTCCGTTAGCCTATTGCTGAACGGCTTCCGGTTCCGTAAGTTAGTTTGGCTAATTGCCTTCATCCTTGCAATAATTGCTGGTTGGCGATTTCTCAACCCAAACCCAACATCTGTTCTGGCCTCAACTACCTTAAGGCTTGAGACCTACCGACAAGAACAGATCCATCAACATTTAGAAGAAGCCAACGCCATGCAGCATTTAAAAAACGATAGCTGGGCTAGCGCAGGCATGTTTCGGTTGGTGCAGGAACAGGCACAAGGCACCGAATTAGAATCTTATGCCGGTCAGCAAATCCAAGTCGTCCAAAATCAACGCCGCTAATATAGCTCGACGGGCGAATCCGAACGTATTCGCCCTCAAGAGCAAATGTGATGAATACCGATCTGTAAGCAAATCGGCGGGACACATCGGCTGTGCAGTGTTCTTGTTCTGGAATCTGATGGCGATCGCTCAAATCGAGAACCTGAACCCATTGATCCAATCTGGCCAGTATGCCAGTGCTGAACGCCTCCTTCTCACCCTAAAAAATCGAACCGAAGAGCCTGAACAACTTAGTGATATCAATCATCGCTTGGGTGAACTCCACTATCAATATACTCACCAATACGACCAAGCTCTAATTGCGTTCGAAGATATTATTCGGCTCTCAACTCTCACCGATGACCGTTACCTTGCCCAGATAAAAAGGGGAGATGTATTTTGCCGTTTGGGTCAGCATCCAAAAGCAATCCGAGCCTTTCAGGAACTGGCTGAAAATGTTCCTTCCGACCACTTCGCTTACCAAACCGGTCAACTTCGAATTCGAACTATACAAGATGCACTAATCAGACAGAAACAGTATCAGAACCTAATTGACCAGTCAGCGGAATTCCGGATCGATAAAGCAGAAGCTAAATTCCGGATTGCGGAACTCTACCGTCAACCGCTAAACCAACCGCAACAAGCGGTCAACTACTACCAGCAAATTGTGACCGAATATCCGCAGACTCCATTTGCACCGGAGTCACTGTGGCGTTTAGGCAACATTTACAACCGGATACTACATCGACCTAGTGTAGCTGTTCATGCCTATCAGCAGGTCGAGAGCCAGTATGCTACTTGCGCTTTTGCTGCCGATGCAATTTATCAAATGGCCCGAATCCACTGTCAACAGAAACAATTCAAACTGGCCCACGCCAACTTTGAAAAGATTATCCAACACTATCCGTCATTTTGGAAAATATATGCCGTTTTTTATTGGCTTGGTGTTGCTTGTGAAGGCAGCAGTGAAATTGCCCATCAAAAGATTCAAACTGCCGACTATCGCTCTGCCATCAAGGCGTACAAAACCTTTTTGAACCTATACCTGCCTAGCTTGGATCCCGCCCATTTTGGCGAAATCGCTAAATACAAACTGGATCGAGTAGAGCTAGTAGCTCAAATCCAGCAAAAAATCTCACAATTGGAATCAGACTTGCCGGCTAATGAGTGGGCACAGTTTAAGCGATCGGTTAGTCAGAAAAACTATCTGCTCGCTTTAGAAATTGGACGAGATTTGGTTACGAACTTTCCAGACAGTTTTTACGCGCAAAAAGCTAAAGCCGATTTATCTGAAGTTAGACATCAAGCAGCGATCCAGCGACTTCTGGAAGTCACACCCTGTCCATCCGCCCTGTTACGGATTGGTGCGATTTATGAGCGAGATCTACAAAACGTTGAACGGGCTTTGGAGATCTACACACAACTGGTCGCGACCTTTCCAGATTCAAATTGGGTGGCGGAGGCGTTGCATCGAATAGGCTCGATCTACCTTTTTGAGTATAAAAATATAAGTCAGGCCATCCAAATCTATGACTCTTTGACTCGTCACCATTGCCATTCACCGCAATCGATGCAAGCCAGCTTTCAGCTGGGAGAAATTTATCGCCATTTGCAACAATTTGATATGGCCCTATCCGCTTACCGGCTAACGGTAGCGCACTTGGAACAGGAGCAATACCTAGGGGGTGGATTCAAGGATAGTTTCGCTGACCAGGCTCAGTTCCGGATCGCGTCTATTTTCTATCAACAAGCCAACTTCCAAGCTGCGCTGGTCTCTTTTCAGGATTTCCTATTAAATCGGTCAGAGTCGCCTCGACTAGCGGCAGCCTATGCTTACATAGGGTTAATCCATCAGCAGTCGGGTCAGAAACAAAAAGCCTTCACCGCCTTTCAGAACTCCATCGATGCTATCCAAACCCACGGACGAATACAGGCAATAATGGTCGTTCAAGAACTTGAATCTAGTGGAACAATCAGCGAGTCGACGACCGTCATTCACGCTTCGTCTGATCGAACTTCTACTAGGAAGGCATCTCCATCTGAAGAGGTGTTCGCTTCGCAACAGGGCTCTCCCTTCAACAAGTCTAAAAGTGAAGTACAGATGCTAAATGTACGAGTCGGCCAATCCGCACAGGATGGCGAATATAGCGATGGTGTTGTGCAGTGGATCGTCGAACTCCAAAATCGCTAGTTCAAGCAAGCCTAAATCTTAGAGAAGAACTGACTGACCACTAATCAAGACAGCATGAACCATCAGGTCTGGTGCCAGTACTACCAGATCCGCATCTTTCCCGATCTCAACCGGCCCTTTAGTCGTATCTACTTTCAAATTTTCGGTTGGCGTGAGGGTGACCATAGTCAACGGATCTTCAAGTGCCTCCCCCAACTGACGACGTTGCGTAAACCTTCCCTAAGCGTAATTTTACTGCAGAAGAGCATTTCTGCCAGGAGTTCAAAGGCTTGTTTACCCTCAGCCAGATTGGCTTGATGGACTTTGACTATTAGAGGAATACCTAACCTATCAATCACAATATGGCTTTTGCTCCCTTTGACTCACTTGTGATCATCGAAGCCTCGGCGGTGAGACAGTTGGCTGGTTTTGATCGATTGAGAATCCATGATAGCCACCGTTGGTTCAGCTCCCTTGCCAATATCTTTCCGTGCCACTTGATGAAGCACTGGATGAATCAAAAACTAGGTTTGATCCGTTCTCCATTTGTTAAATAATAATCAACGATTTCTACTGCTCCGGCTTCCTTTTTAACATCATCTTGGTGACGGCAAGAGTGACCGGTGATCCTTAATCAAGGCCAGCTCTCGGCGTGGTCAAGAGTTGAGGACATGTCCACTCACCGAATCCAATATTCTCCAATCATTTATCCGTTGTTGCCCATAGTAGTTGAATTCAGGAAATAGATCGACGACCAATTACCATAAAGTGTTTAGAAAGATTTCAAAAACGACCGTTTGGGCAAAAAGCAGCGTTATGGTAACGTAGAAGATTTGATGGCTGTCCTGTTGATCGATGTGCTTTTTTGTGCTGTAGGAATCAGAATAAATGGTGCCATGAACATCCAGATTCGTTCCGTTTCTGCCGTGTAGAGGATAGAAACGGTAATTGGAATTAGAACGGCTACGTAGGCCAGTAGAAAGTTGAATGATCCGGTCGCTGGTTCTTGATCTTCTATTTGGTTTCTCTCGGTTTTTAGGGACGGCATCGTCCGTATTGTACTGATTAGTTCACGAATCCACAGCGTGACGGTGATAGCACCGAGACAGGAGAAGAAGGCAAACAGGTTTGTTGCGCTGACGAACAGGTAGCGTGACATCGTTTCATAACCGGTACCCAGACCACCGTGATGAATGCTGCGGTGTTCGTCAATGTAAATAGCTCGCACCAGACAGGCAATTGCATTGTAACCGGTTGTCAAGTACATCACAGGTAAACGAGACCAAAAGTTCCGCCTGACACACACAGCGTAGTGAAGTGGTTGCGAAAAGCCTTTGTATTATTGAGATAAGTAAGGCCGGTCAGGGCTATAAAGTAGATGCCCTGAAATGTGGTGGCAAACGTCAGGAACATCGAAACGTCCAGAGCACTCCGGTAAGAACGGCAAGTATTACGAACTGTTTTCTCAGAGCAAGAAAATAGAAATATATGCTGGAAATCAGGAACACAGCATAGAAAGCGTCCATGCAGGTTGCCGTTAGAAGAACGATGTTAGGGGTAACCAGGTAGAGAGCTAACATATAACAGGCGACCCATCGATCAAAGACCTGCCTAGCAAGCAGGTAGATCGGAATCAGACTAATCGGAGCGGTGAAAATAATCAGGAATGCTTTGGTCAATCGGTCATAGCCAAAGTGTTTAGTGAGCAGCCACAGCGTAAGCACAGGACCGGGTGGATGAGTCCCTGCATGAGTCGTAGTTGGTTAGCCTTGGCGGTATAGTTCCTCAAGATGTCTCCCAAGTTGTCAAACTTGGGAACGTCTGTCAGATATTGCGCCACGCCATGTTCGGTGATTGGAAGCAGAAACTGCCCGTTAATCATGGTTACACTAACGTCGATCGCAATTTTCAGTCCCATCGCTACAGCCAGTATTATTGGTGTCGGTATGACTAACTCAGCTTTTAGCATAGCTTATCAGGTAAAAATAGAGAACTAAAACGATAATCAGTAGAACAATCCACCTGTTCAGATCACGGTCAGGTCCGCCGAAAATAGGCGCGGTGTTTTTATTTACTTGCAGAGAAATTTGATAGTGATCAATCAGGAGTGGTGATAGAGGATGAAATATCCAGAGAACAGCAACGACTACGCAAAATTGGAATGGAATTGAACGGTATATTCGCTGAATAACCATATCACGCCTCCACCTGTGGTTGTAGATTTAGATTTTTTCCCTGAGGCTCATTAATCTTTGACCAGCCTCAAGCAGCACCGATTCAGGCTTGCTAAACATGAACCTGAATTTTGTTCGCCCGAGTTCTGGCTGGCTGTAAAAACTGGAGCCTGGTACACCGCCAACCCCGATCTCTTTAACTAACCAAAGTGCGAACTCGGTATCATTCGGAAAACCGAAGTGGCTAATATCGGTCATAATATAGTACGCGCCTTGTGGACTATAGCACTGAAATTCTGCATCTTCCAATAGACTCAACAGTAGTTGGCGCCTGTGATCGTACCAATTGACCAATTGCTGGTAATAGGCATCCTCTAACCGAAGAGCGACGGCACCGGCTATTTGCAGCGGATGTGGCGCGCCAACAGTTAAGAAATCGTGCATCTTTCGGATTGCATTGGTCAGATGTTCGGGGGCTATAACATACCCTAATCGCCATCCGGTCACCGAATAGGTTTTGCTTAGCCCCGAAATGGTGATCGTCCGATCCCGCATCTCCGGGAGGGATCCGATGCTGATGTGTGCTTGCCCATCATAAACCATATATTCGTACATTTCGTCCGTCACCGCTAAGCAGTCATACTCACAACATAACGCCGCGATCTCTTCGATCTCCTCTATAGTGAACACCTTTCCCAGCGGGTTATTCGGATTATTCAGAATAATGGCCTTAGTGCGGAAACTAAATGCACCACGGAGTTCATCAGAATCGTAAGCAAAGACCGTTGCTCCGTTCGACGCAGACATTTCACGTAGAGGTACATATATCGGTTTAGCCCCCGAAACGACAACATCTGGGCCGTAGTTTTCGTAAAATGGTTCCAAGATCACTACCTCGTCACCCGGGTTGATAATAGCTAACATCGTGGACATCATGGCCTCAGTGGCCCCACATGTGACAGTTACATGAAGATCGGGCTCGGTTGGAATTCCGTTGAAGGACACCATCTTTTCAGCAATAGCCTGACGGAACTGCGGTGCCCCCCATGTGATGCTGTATTGGTTATATCCATCTTCGATCGCTTGAATGGCAGCTTTTTTTACCTTTTCAGGAGTAGGAAACGCTGGTGTTCCTTGCGATAGATTTACTGCCTGGTACCGGTTACAACGTTGCGTCATCATCCGGATCACAGATTCAGTGAAAAGGGCTGTTTTCTCAGAAACCATTGATTTTAAGTTTGAGACCATGTCTCCCATCCAGAATTATTAAAGGTTAGCGCTGCAAGAAAAAGTCGGATAGAGATTAAAACTGCCATGTCCACACATGGGCAAGGTGCGTCAATACAACCCATTTGATCTATCCTACAAATAGAGGATATTATACATAAATTTGAGCTAAAGAATACATGCTTAGCCTGCATATCTGTGTCGTGTTGATATATCTGCTAACTTTTGACGATAGATCCATACGAATTTAATCTTGTATATTTGCCCTTGCTACTAGAGGGAGTCAATGTGTCGTTCACCTATCCATTTCCTTCCCTGGATAGAACTAGCTAACCGCTCGTGAATAGGCTATAATTTTCTTCCATGTCACGCCTCAACTCCACTTCATCTGCTCACAAAAGATCAGTGTTCGGAGTTACCTGGCGTTCCATTTTGCTAGGAACGCTGCTCACTATTCCCAATACTTACTGGATCATCGATTCTGTTGGTCAGGGCTATCCAACCACAGTTTCCCTCTACTACAATGTGATTTTCTGTCTCTTCGTTCTAACCGCGTTCAACTGGATTGTCTCCAAATCTATTCCCCGCTTAGTGATCACGCAGGGGGAATTATTGACCATCTACATTATGGTGGCAATTGCTTCCTCACTTGCTGGGCACGATATGATGCGGGTGCTGGTGCCGATGATCCCGTATGCCTTTTGGTATGCCACCTCTGAAAACGATTGGACCGGTCTCTTCCATCGGTTTATTCCCGACTGGATCGCAGTCAAAGATCGGAAGTTTCTTGTCGAATACTACCGAGGCGAATCAACCTTCTACCAATGGGAGGTAATTCAGGTCTGGTTGACTCCAATTTTAGCCTGGGGGGGCTTCTTAGCGGTGATGGTCTTTCTGATGGTTTGCATCAACAGCCTAGTGCGGAAGCAGTGGACGCAGTATGAAAAACTGAGTTATCCAATTATTCAACTCCCACTCGAAATGACCATCAATGGCGGGTTGACCGGGGTATTAAGTCAAAAAATGTTGTGGCTAGGGTTTGCTGTTGCCGGGACGATTGATGTTCTCAACGGTTTGCACTATCTGTTCCCTTACGTACCTGGTCTGGGAGGTAAACTCTATGATCTGCGACCTTTCTTCAGCCAACGTCCCTGGAGTGCTGTCGGTTGGAGTCCGATCGCGGTCTTCCCATTCGCCGTCGGTTTAGCCTTTTTCATTCCCTTGGACCTGTCGTTTTCCTGTTGGTTCTTCTACCTGTTCTGGAAAATTGAACGGATTGCCGGCGATGCATTGGGGTTGCGGAATATGCCCAACTTTCCCTTCGTTGATGAGCAGTCGTTTGGCGCTTACATTGGGTTATTTATCATCGCTATTATCACTACCCGTCAGCATTTGGCTGACGTTTTACGTAAGGTGTTTGTCAATGATCCCACTATCGACGATAGCCAAGAACCGATGTCCTACCGCCTGATGATGATCTGCTTAATTGGATCTATTCTGGCCATCATCTTTTTCTGCAAAGCCACCGGAATGTCGGCCTGGGTGATTGTTGCCTTTTTTAGTATCTACTATGCTATTGCCACCGCTGTGACACGAATGCGAGCTGAGCTAGGATCTCCGGTTCACGACCTCCATTTTATCGGTCCGGACGAAATGATGCCCCGTATTTTCGGTACTCGTTTTTTGGGGGCTAATAACCTGACCATGTTTGCTTATCTGTTCTTTTTTAACCGTGCCTACCGAGGCCACCCGATGCCACACATTCTAGAAGGGTTCAAATTAGCCGAACGGACTAAAATCGATAATCGTCGATTGTTATTGGCCATGTTGATTGCCATTGTGGTCGGCATTTTCTCAACCTTCTGGGCCTTCTATCACATCTCTTATCTGGAAGGGGCCAGGGATTGGTTCGCCGCCCGGCCTTTCAACCGCTTACAGAGTTGGCTTACTGCACCGCGCTCACCCGATATACCGGCAATTATCTCCATCTTCGTCGGGCTCGGCATTACATTTTGGCTGATGCTAATGCGGATGAACGCCTTTTGGTGGCCGCTTCATCCGGCTGGATTTGCCATCTCCAGTAGTTGGTCGATGAATGTGTTTTGGTTCTCGATTCTAGTCAGCTCAGTCATCAAGTGGGTGATACTGAAACACGGTGGAATGGGAACTCATCGGAAAGCGATCCCTTTTTTCTTCGGCTTGATTCTGGGTGAGTTCATCATCGGTAGTATCTGGAGCCTCATCGGTATCTCCATTAACCGTCCGATGTACCGATTCTTATTTTAGTAATGAATAGTAAATACTTTTGCAGGCCTGACCCCGGGGAATGGATGGGTCATAAATTGGTAAAACACTCCTAATTGACTGCCCAAGGTTCCAGTTATTGCAGTGTCATAGTTATCTTAATCCGGATCAATTCCCTGGCGGTTAGCCAGCGAGCGAGGCGTTAAATCGAAAAAAGTCTGGTGGCCGTGAAAGAAACGATCCAATTCATCTACCATTAGCTCAAAGGACTCCCGATATTGGTTACCCGTGAAATAGGCAAAATGTGGTGTTAGAAACACATTCGGGAGATGGATAATTTCGTTGTCCGGAGGAATTGGTTCCGGATCGAAAACATCTAGACCTGCGATGATATCCCCACGTTTTAACCTTTCGACCAGTGCCTCAGAATCGATAATAGCCCCCCGCGAGACATTCACCAGTACCCGACCTGAAGGAATCAGATTGAGTTCATGCGATCCAATCATTCCTCGGGTCTTCGGCGTCAACGGTGCCAGACAGACTATCACCTGGCATTTTGACAGGACATTTTCCAAGGAGGTCTGCAGAAATCCTAGGGCTTCAGCCATCTCTCTTGGCAGGTAAGGATCATATACCCAGATCTCTGTTTCAAATGGGTGTAGATATTTTATTAGGCGTCGTCCCATATGCCCACAACCAATCAATCCGACCCGTTTTCCGCTCAACAATCCGCCGGCATATCTAAATGCGTCTGGATCCCTAGTGGTACGACCAGCAACGATCCGGCGGAATTGGGCACCGGCGTTACGTAATGAAATCAAGATTAAGGCTAAAGCCCATTCCGCTACTGGATACGATGACCCATTAGTTGTATCTACCGTGCAGATACCTCGCTTCCAAGCCGCTTCTAAGTCAATACGACTAGCGAAACGATCATCCTCTAACTCGCCAATAATCTTCAGGTTCAAGGCAGCATCCATTATCTCAGAACTTATCATGGGAGAACCATAACTAACAACAAGACCATCAATGTCACTGATAGCCTCTAAAAATTTTTCGGTTTGGGCGTCATCTAGGCTGCTCCCATCCTTGCAAGGAAACCACTCCCAGGTAGCAAAGTTGTTAAGTCTCTGCACGTTTACCGGTGCGATATAGGCGTCGTGAATCCCCTGGTTACACACCAGCAGGACTTTTGGCTTAGAATTTGCCATCGAGTATTTCTCCTTAGCTAACCAGGCGATATTCTCCTCAAGATTACGCAGTAGGTGGGGATAGGCCTGGTGTTGATGGTTCTGGAGGCCGCTGTGCTAGTCTTTCTTGAGATAAATCTCCCCCATTAGATTCATCATAGCCTTATCAAATCGGAGGCGGTAACCATCTTCCATCGGTTGTCGAGGCTTCAAACGATAGCCATAGGTAGATGAAATATCTCAGTATAGGTGTCGCTTCCCTTCGATTGAGCTGAGGACATAACTAGCAAGTTGGTCAGTACGGTTCATTACCTTTAGATTGTAGTTGCTGATCGGCTTGGGTCTATAATAGAAGGCTCCGAGGCTGTTGCCTTCCGCAGGAAAGGCGTGTTTTCAAGATCCAATTCCATTCAATGCTGGTCTGGCTCGGTTTTTGGCTAAAGCCTCATTCTCTTCCTTTTCTTTTCATTTAAGTGCTACAATTTTATTGTATCATTCAGGAATAATCCTTCGCCATTGTTGTCTAATCTTTTGAATCAAATAGCATCGATACCTCTTAAAGATTTATATTCTGTAAATTGTAAGTGCTGCTTCTGCTTTCTTAGGGTTATCGAAGCCCTGAACATGCTCAGACTTCAGCCTTCAAACTCGCCACCCTATAATGGATCTCGACCCTAGCTGAAGATCGTAGAACCATCGACCTAAAGACAGGGAACCCACAAATGAGTGTCGTAAAGATACAATTCATTCTCATCATTCGCTATTTGCTTGATTTCCCCTCCAGAGCTAAAGATAATTTTAGATCGAATTTTCAATATGGCAGATTTACTTGTTGGAGCGATCCTGTCCGACAGTCTTGACACCGATCTGCGCAGTTTGCTATGATTCGTTCATTGTCAGGGCTAAATTGAGTTTGCAATCCAGATTGTTTCCCACAAAATGAGAAGACTTAAATTGTTCGTCTTTCTAACTATTTTCCTACTTTTGACTATGAATCTGTGTGCTCAAACCAGAATTCATAATGCGGGGAACCTATCTTTTTTAGTGATCCGGTCATCTGGTCCTGGCATGGGGCACGGTCTGGCAGGTTCAGATGGTCGAAGGCTCTCCGGTAATTTTAGGTACCCCGCCGACGGTAAACGGCACTATTTAGGGATGTACTCAGACATTTGGGTAGGTACTGAGGACAATCTGGTCGCAGCGGGTTGGAACCTGGACGGGAAAAGTCATTGGATTAGCAAGGAGGAGATTAACTTTGAAACAAGCCCTGACGGTAAACAGTCGTCGACGGCTAACTACAAAGCAACCGGGATTGATCTAAATGTGCTGTCTACACAAAGTATCCTCAGTTGGAGTACCCTTACCCACCCGGAGGCAGACGATTTTGTAGTAATCAAGTTGACTGTCACCAACGCAGAGGCCGTGGACCTGAAAGGTATCTATGTTGCCGTTTGTGCCGACTGGAACATAGACCAGATCAGCGACCCAAAAACCGATTTTAGCAAAGATTGGGTTGATTTGAACAAAGAACAGAAGATGCTCTACACCTATGATGGTGACGACACGGATGGAATCGATCCGGTTCATGCGGGGGTGGTGTTACTGGATGGCGAATTGGCAACACATCAGATATTTCCCATTAAAAACCGAGCCACTCAAAAGCTGGATACAGCTTTGCTTGTCCCTAGCTATCGTTCACCACTGATTTCTGATCCAAATCGTTTTTTTCGCTCGAAAGTGAGTGCAAGAACCAAAGCCGATCTTGAGGCCTTCAAATGGTCGGCCTGGGATTATGCTTCAATTATCTCGGCCGGACCATACAATATTCGGGCAGGGAAGGCGATCGAGGTTACTTTTGCGCTGGTGGCGGGAAAGACTAAAGATGAGCTTATGACCAACACCCAAAAGGCCAAGTGGATAACTTTTGCCCCGCAAAACGTAGTTGCAGAGCGATCAAAAAGGTTAGTCAAGTTGAGCTGGGATCCAGCCATCAACTACGTGGACGGTTACCATATCCGTCGCCTTACTATGGGTGAAAAGCAACCGCTGTCGCTCGGCCCTCGGATTCTCAATGGCTTAAAATATGATGACGCCACTGTGGAACGAGGTAACCGCTACATCTATACAATACTACCTGTGGTTAAGAATCCAATTGATGAACTAGCCTCGACGATTGAACTTTCTCTGGGATCGACCCCCGACAATGTGACGCTGGTGGATAAAGACCAGGTGGTGATGATAACCTGGGAAAAACCGCTGTACGAACCGGCAGGCTACCACGTGTTACGAAAAACCGCAGGCGAGAGTTCCTTTCGGCAGATTACGCCACAAGTTGTCCGTGACAACGCCTATGCTGATGTGGAGGTGAAAACAGGGGTTGAATATCATTATCAAGTCCGACCTCTGGACGAAGCTATGCAACCCCTCCCCTTCGATTCCGACACCGTACGAATTTTGCCGGTTTTTCCTCCCTCCCGCTTGTATAGTGATCAGAAAACAGATCCTGATTCGATCACCATTCACTGGACGCTGGTTTCTGAGCGAATCGCCGGCTATAACGTTTACCGAAGTTACAACGGTATTGCCCCTTGGGTTCGAATTGCCAACATTTCCAAGGAACAGATTCAGCACCTCAAAACTGCTGACCGGACTGAGATATTAGGTAATTTCTCTGTGGTGGACCAGACCGAATTGCACTTCACTGATCTTAACGTTTATGATAGGTCCGCCTACTACTACTCGGTGACAGCACTCAACCAGGAAGATCGAGAGAGTCAAATGTCAGCACCAACAGAGCGGATCAATGTCAGCAGTGTAGATGAATCCTCAACGGAGATCAACTTGTCACGGGTATTTGCCTATCCCAATCCACTGAATTTGCTGAAACATGACCAATTGACCTTCACCAATTTGATGGGTCAAGTTATAATCAGAATCTATACACCAGTAGGTGACTTGATCCGGAAAATCGACCACATCGAAGGGACAAGCCGAGTAGGTTGGGATGGGAAGAACGAAGAAGGCAACCTGGTTCGCCCCGGTATTTACATGTACCATATCGAAACCTTAAACCCAGAAATTGTCGGTAAAATATCGACTTCAGGTAGCATCGCTATTGTCCGCTAGGGCTTAATCTTAGTGCGGAATTGTGCTTGACACCGCAGTTGCGGCTCAACTATAATTACGTACTATGAAGCCCCTGTGGTGGAATTGGTATACACGGCAGGTTGAGGGCCTGTGTCCAAACGGACGTGCTGGTTCGAGTCCAGTCGGGGGCATATGTCCGCGTCAAACCTCCTCCTTTTTCATACGGCGGAAGCGGTTATGTTTAATCGCTTCCGTTCTCTTGTTGTTCGCCCAATCGGTAAATAGTATACGTCCTGTCGCAGATCTGTCCCTCAGCAACAGTTGGATAGTCGTAACTTCGCCCCACGGTTCCCACCAGATATGGCTCTGCTCCGGCCGCTGTGCTCTGCCTGACTAAACGGTCCAGATCATGCTCGGCTACCCCCTTTTTACTATCGGTATATCGGCTCTGATAGACAGATCGATTGGCGTAATACATTAGAAAAAAGTGTGAACCGTATCTGGCATCGTCAATGAAAAAACAGGCATTGGCCGGGAACTTTACTCGAATGAATTCGCCAATCACTTTATGGTATGAATCGTTCTGATTGACCTGTGTCACATGAATTGCTGATTCCATATATCCTCCCACATAAGACAGTGACATCACAATCGCCAATATCCGGGCAAAAGACCAGATCGGTTTTAGCCACTGCCGGCGACTGAGTAGCCAATAAACAACTGCAATACCCGGTAGAATCAACAACGATAGAGCAATCTGCTGAACAATCCAAAAATTGGTTTCAATATAAGGCGCAAAGGCATTTAGAGTATCGAATTGATCACGACCACCAACTAAACTTTTTCCGCCCTTAATTGTATTGATTGCGATCAATGCTGCTCCCCATACACTAGTATAGACCCAGTCCTCACTATCCAGGGCACGACTGATGACCACTGCCAAACAGATCAGCAAGGGTGGAATGCCAATCATGGTAGCCGAAGGTGTTTTAGTTAAGGCGTAACTGTGAGGGATGATCACACCAATGGCCCAGGCTAAAATGAAGAACTCGCCTAACTTCCGGTTCTTAACAATCATCCAAATTAGACACAGTACTGCTACCAACAAAACGGCGTAAAAGACGGGATAGAAGAGGATCATGTAGTCGAATAACGGCCGATCCCAGGTTGCTCCCCAACTCTCAACATCGGTTGAGAGATGATCCAGGATCCGTTTATGTTCCCATAAAAACTCTTTTGGGAAACGAATCAGGCAGTAAATAGTCCATGGTGCAACCGTTAACAGCGAAGCCAGCAACTGAATCCCAAGATGCTTCAAACGAATCGGAGGTTCTTCCACTGTGGAGAATTTTTCCAGATCTAGAAAATGGATTCGATTAGCCAACCAAACTGCGCCTGCGACACCGAACGTGATCAGTGCCAGATAGCTCTTTGACAGATAGGCTAATCCCTGTGCCACACCACAATAAGCGTACATTTGCCAACGCCCTGTCCGAATGGCCTTCAGTAGTAACCAGCAGGAGACTTCGACCCAAAATAACAAGCTGATATCGATATGGTCTGAGTATTTATAGCCGTGAACCGATCCATACAGAAAGGGGTTAAAGCCTTGCATAAAGGCAGCGATCAATCCAGCTTTTTCCGTAAACAGGTCGCGGGCGATCTGGTAGGTAATCCAGACCGCTACCGTAGCTAGGATGACTGAAGGAAAGCGAAGTGCAAAGGTATTGAAACCCAGCAGCCAATGCGAAATACAGATCTTCCACATGGCCAACGGTGGTTTGTGTAACCAGACATAGTTGTTACCCCAACTTTTGTAGTCAAAGGGTAACCAGGGTTGATCGTAAAGCGTAAATAAAAAAGGGTGTTGGGTTAAATTGCGGGCGACCATGGCGTGAAACCCTTCATCCCAATAGTGAATGGCGGTGTGTTCGATGTTGGTTAGCAGCGTCAAGAAAGAAGCGGCGAGAATGCTGACAATCAGAAAGCGTGAGGAGATAGTCACCCGGTAAACTCTACAGCGAATTCAGCATATCAGAATTGTGGTCAGACGTCAATGCGGAATTCAGTGGCAGTAGCGGGGAACCTTACACTTCTGGTTTTTCTAATAGCATTAGGCTAAATGGGAATAATAGTGAGAATTCATAGCCTGTCAAAAAATCAATATTTTAGCAGGCAGGATGGTACACAGGAGAGGCTATGACACAGGAAAAATCAAAAAAAATATCGAACATGCTGGATAGCGCACGAACCATCCAGACATGAGTTGGTCACAGCGTTGGCGACCACAAAATGGTTATCCAGCCCGATCTTTCAGACCGAGAGGATCAAGCTGAGATGCGCTCGGCCCTCACAGACGCAAAGCTAGGGACCGAAATTATCTGTATCATTAACCGACCCCTTCAAGATGGAAACTGATTGATAGTAGAATTTCACCTAGAAGAGCGCGTTTTAATCACTATTAACAGTTTGTCGCCACTCTAAAATGATGGCAAACTTTTTCGATTCGAATCACAGTTATACCCACAATAAAATAACCGCACAGAAGATATAAAGAGGCTCATTTTGGTCAAACCATTCTTTTCGCTCTATCTGGTTCTGAGCCTATGACTACTGATCGGATGCAGCAAAGGCGGATCTATTCAGCCAAATTCATTGAATCCTCTCGACACAATTCTGGTTGTACAACAGGTTGTCGATCTACGGTCAGATTCGGCTGGCCAAACCTGGCAACAGCAAGCGACTCGACAAATTCAGCGCGTTGTGTCTAGGTTCAGTCTATTTTCTAACGTTAAAGCAACTAAAGTGCAGCAAACAGACTTGGTTCTCAAAAACGAGATTCTGGCTTTGAAGTCGCAACCGATCGTACATAGGACTAGCCTCCGCCTGGATGGACTGACAAATACGGCTATCTTATTGGTTCGGTTGGTCTGCTATCTGGTCATGGTGGAACCGTGACACAGAGCAGTTTAGCGGTTACCTTTGGAGGCGTGTTACTGGCGATGATTTCTCGATCAATCGGTTCTCCCGCCATTCTAACGAGGGCTGAGCTAAAGTTATCATTAAGTACGAGAAGATAAAGTATTATGGCAACAGTCCATCACTAAGAGATACCGAACCCCCTGCGTTCGACCATGGGAGAGTGGTATGAAAAGGTCGAATTAGCCGCTGTCGAATAGATACGAGCAGTGCCATCACAGAACTGATCGGCGATCTACCACAACTCAATCTTGGTAGTTGGCACACAGAAATGCAACCGCCAACGCCTCCAGTAAAGCAATTTATTAGCGATGTCGATCAAGGGCTACCCCGAAGTCGTACCTCCCGGCCGTTTGGAATGGCGGTGGTGATTGGTAACCAAACCTACACTAACCGGGATATTCCGACCGTCGATTTGCGGAGAACGATGCCCGCTCAATTCATACCTACCTGACGGAGATTCTCGGTTGCCAGGGGGGAATTTTTCCTAACCAATGCCACTAAAGCGCAATTTGAAGCCCATTTCGGCACCGCTCAGGATCGAAGCGGAAAGCTAAGCCAAGCGGTTATCCTTAGCCGGTCAGATGTTTTTGTTTACTATTCAGGNCNTAGGGCGCCGGATCTNCANAANCAGCGAGCCTNTTTTGTGCCAGCAGACACGNATCNGACACTAGNTCGTCAAACCGGTTANGNGNTNGATCTGTTCTNCCGTNATCTATCTGAGATACCCGCNAGGTGTCGATCNTCATCGTGATCGACNCCTGTNTCAGTGGAAGCACTCNCGTNGGCACGCTGCACCAAAGTGCNAGTCNACTTTTGATCGCGGAANTAAAAANCGAAAATTCAGTNCAGCAGNAACTAACNGCTANCAGCGCAATTTTTACAGCNGCAGGTGCCNATCAGATCAGTTCTTGGTATCCAGAGCAACAACACGGACTGTTCGCCTACTTTTTTTTAAAAGGATTGCGAGGGGGGCTGATTTAGATCGAGGGCAGCGGATTAGTGTAGTCGATCTCAGCACGTATCTAACCGTGTCCTCCATCCCCGATGAAAATGTTATCTGTCTGNCCCGGAANCTACATGGTTGAAGGCAAACACCAGTGGTCAAAGGTAATCCGGACTGGTCTTGGTGGAGCTGGATTGGAACCTAAAAAGGGAGAATTAGGGGTTGATAAGAAGACGCTTTATCCTCTGTTCTCCACTCTCCATGTTCAATGGTCGTTAGCCTTATACTTGTTGGCGGCCGTGTCAAGCCCAGTCTGGCTGATTTCGTCTGTACGAGCGATTTTAGGGTCGAGGGTTTTGAGGAGGTGGAACAGTTACAGGCCGAAGGACTGATTTCGGATGAAGTGGCGTGGCAAATAATCGAGATGCTGAACCATCCAATTAATCTCAATCGCGCCAGGATTAGGGAACTCAGCCAAATTCCGGGTTTGTCAGAATCAGAGGCCGCTCTAATCGTTGCCCAGCGCAAGCAATTAGGGCGGCTCAACAGTTGGTCCGAGGTGAGACAAATTCCAGCACTAACAGTGGATCAGTTCGATCTGCTACGCGCTTCACCCAAATTAGCGCTCAGCAAATCAAGGCCCAGATTGTCTCCACCTTCAGCCAAATAGCTAACGATGAACGACCGCATAAAANAACNGTTCGCTCCCATCTTCAGCTGCACCAACAGGTTGCACTCGGATTGCTGATTCAGCACGACGATGCGAGCCNATACCGGCTGGAATCCGGCGCAGATTCAACCTCCATTGATATTCTAGCCGATCCACCGAAATGGCGAGTTCCCAAAATCTATTTTTTGTTTCATCCAAACCGAATTATATTTCAGTTGGTAGTCGGTCATTTAACGGCCGGTTTTAGTTCTGGTTTAGTCTTCAACGATGCTCGCCGCTTTCGTCCACAGGGCCTCTATCTGGACCAGACCATCAGCACGCATAAGCAAAGAGGCGCGATAGCAACTTGGCAAAGCGAGAAGATAGGAGGAGCGCTCTTTGCGGCCTACCAATGCTATCCATCTAGCCAACTGAAATCGGTAACAGGCCTAGATAGCGGTCGCCGTATCTTTGACGTCTACCGGGAAGGGTTAGTTGGCGGTTCCATCTTTCTGCCAGCTAACCCGCAAACAGAAATCGGTCTGGTCTCCTATGCCAGTCGAATCTGGGATCGTTTCTCAACTGTAGTAGCTAGCCCAAATCATGGTCGGGCCTACGGCGGCCTTTACGCTCAAACCGAACTTGACCGCTCGGAAATACGAACTAAAATCCGGGGTGAAGTGGCAACAGGTTATCCTGTCAGTTTCCAACAGATGGTCATCTACTTTGAAACCGAGATTCAGACTGGAAGGCTGTCTTTTCTAGGATCGGTTCGCTACTACGGAATACAGTTCGATAATCCACACAGTCGCGGTTTTGCCGATGCTGCCGATGCCTCCTCTAAGGATAAAACCGGTGATATTGATGAAGCCGGACTCCTGGCTCAAGTTCGATACCAACCGCATCGACAGTTTTGGGTTCGTCTCTATAGTGACCAGTGGCGACATCCATCTACAGCTGAAGCCGATGCGGAAAACTACTTGATTTCCAGTTGGCGGCTACACTATCTTTGTCGATGACAGATTTGGACCAAACTTCGTCAGACAGAGCAAAATCAAAATTACCGTACCAATCTGGGCAGTGTCGTCGTCTTATATCCAGTAGACCGACTTCGTTTAACTTTGTCTACCCGTCGATCAGATTCGCAACAACAAACTACCTCCACCTACGGTAAAGTTGAATGGGATCTAACCCCATCGGTAGAACTAGAAATGCGACTTCGTTTGAGCCAAACCACATACACTCAAAAAACCCGTCAGGCCCGGGAGGTTTATTTTCAAATCCGACGCTGGACCATACACACTCTTCGCTTAAGAGCGAGGTACCCCCTTTCAACTGTCTTGTCACAGCCGAATCATAGTAATGGAATACTCCCCGATTCACGACACAAGTTCTATCTTAGATCGGAGTTGAACTGGTGATCCGTATCTTTTGGCTTGTTGTCTACTATTGCTTATTTTTATCTGCTAGCCTGTTAGTCGTCGGTACTGAAGACAATCCTAAACCTGTAGGCGAAGTCGTGGTGATGGATTACGTGCTTGCCGATGTCAACGGGCATGCCATCACGCTGAGTATGCTTGAGAATGAATTGGCCATCCGACAGATTGAGAATCCGTCTGAAACCATTAAAAAACAGATTTTAGATAGTTTGATCGAGCAGGAAATTATGTTTCAAGCCGCAGATCGGTCCGGAATTCTGCTGGTTCGGTGGGATCGAAAGGTAGCCGCTGAGGTCGAACAGATGCAGGCCAAATACGATTCAGAGGCCCACTTTCTGCGTGATCTAGCAGAGAGTGGTTTGACGTTGGTAGATCTGCAAGCCTGGTTCCGTCGACGGTTGATTTTGGAAAACTTCGTTGCGCGCCGCTTTGCCAATCGTATTGACAGGGAGGAAATCGGTCAAGCAGCACTTATCTATTATGAAAAAAATCGGGCGCAATTCCGTATTCCGGCCGAGATTCGCTTTCAGTACGTTCTAATTTCGATTCCTTCTGAATCTCCTCCTCAAACGGCAAGTGCAGCACGTTTGCTGGCTAAACAGGTTTATCAACAATTGGTGGAAGGAGGTACCTTTCGCCAAATTGCCGCCTTATACACAGAGACAGCGCAGACTAAGGAAGAAGCAACCATCCCGAAGTCAGAAGGACAACCAGTGGTCTATGTCGCTTACACACCACAAATTAGTGCTGCCAACACCAAGCTAGGAATCGACATTGCTCAGCTTGAAACCGGCAGCTTGAACCAACCAAAACTAACACCTAACGGTTATCTGATTGCTAAACTGCTAGGCAAGACGGCCCCACAGGATCAACCTTACGAGGCGGTACGGGAGTTGATCCAGAACCAACTGCTACAAGAACGGATCGAATCCGATTTGCAGACCTGGCTAGATACAGAACGGAAAAATAGCAGTGTTCAGGATTTGAGTGATTTCGCTCCGTTAGGTGAGCTGTTGGATTAGAGTACCTTTTATTCAGCCGATTTTTTATCCACGCTCAAAAAAAGATCGCTCACCACACTGATCAGTATCGATTTTTCTGGCCTGTCCTCCCCCAGTGACAGCGAAGTGGGATCCGTCCAGTTGCGGAATCACATATTGATCGAACCAGTTCGACAGTTGCTGACGCATTTTGCCAATCAGCGCCGTTTTTGATTTCTCATCCACCAGATTTTTACGTTCGTCGGGATCGTTGAGCAGATGGTAAAGTTCGTGTGGTCCATAAGGATAGCGATGGACATACTTCCACTCCTGGGTTCGGATCATGCGTACCGGGCCGTATTCGTCGAAGACCACCACCTCGTCTTTGGCTTCACCGGTTTCTCCTGACAAAACAGGGTGGAAACTCCGGCCTGGACTGAGATCGTCTACAACCGGGTCCAAGCCGAGATAATCGAGTAGTGTGGGCATGAAGTCGTACTGACTCGCCATGGCCGACGAAACTTTCCCTTCGGCGATTCGGCCAGGATGACTCATAACGAAGGGAACTTTGACCGAGTTCTCGTACATATTCAAGGGGAAAGTTCCGTTGCCTTTGTGCCAGAACCCATGGTGTCCACAGGAGTAACCGTTGTCGCTGCTGAAAATAAACAGCGTATTTTGGCGCAGACCGAGTTCCTCAATCAGATCGATAAGCCGACCGACGTTTAGATCCATAGCCGTAATAGCGGCAAAATACCCCTTTAACGACTCCCGGTTTCCCAGATGGTAGCGAGAACCTGGAATGGCCCAGGGATGCGCTGCCTCCTGTGGACAAGTTTTGAACGGGCAGTCGTCGTAGAAATCGACGATATCCTGTGGATGCCCCTGGAACGGTGTGTGAGGGGCATTATAGTTGACACTGAGATAGAAATGTCGCTCTGAATTTTCTCGAATAAAATTGAGGGCGTCATCGGTAATCACGTCCGTCAGATAGCCCGGCTGGACTTCGACCTTTCCGTCGCGGATCATCTCAGCGTCGTTGTATTGACTGCCTCCGGTTAGTAGCGTGAACCAGTGTGAAAAACCGTGCTGGGGTGTCAGGCTATCGCCTAAATGCCACTTACCACTTAAACCTACCGTGTATTCATTTTCGGCCAGTGTATCAGTATAGCAGGTCAAGCCGTCCAAATACTGAGCGGTAGTGGGAGGCATATTCCCTTCCCGAATCCAGTCATGGACACCGTGTGCCGACGGAATCCGACCGGTCATCAAGCTGGCGCGAGCCGGTGAGCAGACAGGAGAGGTGCAAAAAAAGTTCTCAAACCTCATGCCAGCCGAGGCTAATCGATCGATATTGGGAGTTCGTACCTCATCGTTGCCACAACAACCTGCCGCCCAGGGACCTTGATCATCTGTCAGGATGAAGACTACGTTGGGTTTACTTTGGTCAGTCATTCTATCATCTCCTTGGTAATTATTATACCCCTGCGACCCACAACCAGGGTTGGTTAGCTTAAGGCGAGATTTTCAAAGACNGGCTTGTCTAATTGCCATTAAAGAAGTATGCCCACCATCCATCAACCATGGCATGTAGAAGAGCCGGGGCCAAAANACTTCTGGTGCGAATATAAGCCAGTCCGTAAAACCAACCGGCAATGGTGGCTAAAATCACATACGCCCAAGGGATTAGCCAATCTGTGCCAAACAGATGCATCAATATAAAGGGCGGATTTGAGTTATTCACATGTGCCAAGCCGAATATAATTGAAGAAATCAACAGTGCCGGCAATTCAGATCGGTTTCCCTTTCTCATCCAGCCCGCCAGCAGATTGTGGATCAATCCTCGAAATAAAATCTCTTCCGGTAAGCCGGTAAACAGGAAGATTCCCAGTAAAATAACCGGGAATTTCCAGAACGGTTGCCACTCAGACGTTTGATGGATAAACGAGGTAGAAAACCCAATTGGGATGGCGAAAAAAGAAACAAATAATCCGAGATAGAGACAGGCATATTTCCAATCGTCTACATTGGGTCGCAAACGGTAGCCTACGCTGTCCAAACCACGTATGACGACGAAAATAAAGATGATGCCGTTAAGTGCGATCAGTAAAAAAAATGAGATTCCTTTTTGCGGCGGTATCTCAACCTTGGGAACCAACCCCAATTCGATAAAAANCCAAACAACAAGTATAGCGATCAAGTTGCGCCAGTTGATGTGTTGAGGTGAGTGACGATCCCACCACAATAATAGCGCCGGTAGAAACAGGTAGATCAACGGTGTTATGGCAGACCAAATCGTCAATTGATCTACTAAAGCGATATAGCCGATGGTCAGGATGTAAAGTACAGCTAACGGTGCCAACGCGTAGAAAAGGTTCTGTCTGAACCACTGCCGCATGTAGTTAACGACAGCNGCATCGGCCATGCTCATCAGAGAAAACACCAACAGGCCAAATAGTAGCAAGGACATAATCGTCTGTGAATTTACTACAGTATTTGTCTCTGAAAACAGAGAAGCTGAGAATATAATCAGTACCAACAGGGCAAATAGAAGATTAAATCGCATCGTCTTACTTTATTAAGCCTAATTCCCTCCGAACACATTAACTCAGATATTCGTGATAATAATCTATCCCATTACGATGGAATCCGATCATCTTTACCCTCGACCCGACCTCAACTTGGTAGCGAAGCCTCCTGGATTTGGGGAATCAAGAGAGTTCGATCGTTGATTTCAAGGACGGATTGATAATTCCAGGGGCCACATTAGATAACCGGGCTTCGCTGGATAATCCATCTGCTTCCAGATTGCAAATGCCGACAGGATCGCAATTTGGTCAGACGGTTAATTCCATNGCTCCATACGCGATTTTTGTTTCAGTTGAAGCTTTGGTANATCCTTGCCACAATGGTCTCCGCTGTTTTTTGATCTAGATGAAGTGGATTGACCAGCAGTTTTCCCTCTTTAACTGCACTGTGTCCCAGATAAATAGGGGGATTCCCGCAACGGAGATCTCGACAAATTCTCATCGCGGTCTCTCCATCAGTCGTTTTTATCTCCAAAAGAGGCAGGCTTTCGTTATCTCCTTTATCTCGAATAGCACATTGAAGCGGACAGCCTTGCAACCCTTGCACAATTTTTTCAAGGATAGATCTAGCCGTCAGTACGGAGACATCGTAAGCGCCAGAAATAAATAGGCGTAGCGCAACCAGTAAGGCGATGATCTCCTCTTTTGATACTTTAAAACCANGCCCAATTCCGTGACGTGGAATCCCTGCGAATTTCGTTTTATCAATCAGATCAGATGGTGGATCCCACAACTCAAGGTGGTCGTCCATGTCCAGCATTTGCAGGGCGGCAGAACCGATAAGATCCTTGTTGCCGCAAAGAATTCCTGTTGATTGGGGACCTCGGATCGCCTTACCACCNCTAAATGCGATCAGGTCGCTGCCTGTAGCTGCTATCGATTTAAGATTACTTTTCGGTGGAAGTTCCCCCGCGGCATCTACTAGTACCGGTAGATGGCATTGGTGGGCAATCTTCACCACCTCTCTGAGATCCGGTTCGGATTTGGGGCCGTATACATAAACGACACCAGCAGTATGAGCATTAAAAGCCGNTTCGTATTCCCAAGTTTCGGTTTGACGAACACCGGCATTGGCCCTAATTTCGTCAAACCCTACCTCGACTAAACGTGCACCGGAAGCCCGAATGGCGTGATCGTAGCCGTTCCGCTGTTGGCGGGCAATGACAAACTGATCTGGAAAGTCCTGGCAATGTGGTAAAGTTTCCATCTTTTTTAAACTATATCCCGCCAGAATAGCTGCAGCACCTAGAGTCAAAGCTGAGGCCGCACCGGCAGTAACCAACCCGGCTTCGGTGTCTGTCGCTTCGGCGATAATTCGAGAGGCGGAAGCCTGAAGTTGTTCTAGAGGAACAGATGCGTGGGCCGCCTCGANGAAAGCGGCTAATGTTTCCTGATGCATTGGCGCGCCGCCAAGGCGTGTTACTGCGCCAGAGGCGTTAATGATTGGCGTAATTCCGAATTCCTGATAGATTCCCAATTTTTATCACCTGATTGCCGATTAGNAATTTCAGAGGGTTTTATGATTTCATCAAAATAGAGGCTTTATTATTTGAAGATTGTGGGCTAAATCGGTCGACATTAACTACCTTTATTATATTCTAAACCTGCAGGCTGAGTTAAATTAAGGGTAGATATCCGCCAAAGATTGTGTTTATTTTCTCAATTTTTCAACTGGGACTAATTTAGCTACCAACAGTGGAGTTGATTTTGCCCAACCATCGGAGTGTTTTTCAACAGCTGATTCTAGATTCGTTTTTTATACAAATGTATCCCCGGTTTCTGAAAAATACTTCAGATCGTCCCACAACCATCACACGTTCACGGTTTTAAATTAAATTCTCTGCAGAGTTGGAAGTTGAGAGTTAAAGAGGGTCATCAGTTCGTTTTGATATGTGGCTCCGAATCGTTGAAGACAATCGGTTAGCAGAAATTATCGGTAAGTGTCCAAAACGGCTAGTTACGGGGAGTAGTACCGAGCCAGAAAAATAGTTCTCGTGCTGAAGTTACCTGATATTCCGTCTGTACTGCTTCCTTGACGATNGTTGCTTTTCTTACTTGGCCTTGATTCCAATTCTAAGGCTTGATTTCGATTTTCTTCCGTTCGCTGCATAGCTACGATGGTGACCGCTTGCTCCACCACTTGTCGAAGAAAAGCTCAGGCTTCCGGGTCGTGGCCCAGCAGATCGTTGACCTCGACTTCCTCTACCGTACCGGGCTCAGGTTGCCATCTGGATACCGTAACAAGAGTTCATGGTGTGATTCTGTCTTTTACACTTTAACTCCCTTTTAATTCATTTAACCGAATTTCAATGCAAGCCTTCAGGTCTNGGTGTAGACGAGATAAACGCTTATAAACGGTATTAAGCTGGATACCGACCTGTTTGGCCACTTCACCACAGCTATTATTTTCAAAGTATCGCGATCGCAATAACTGAGAAGATTCCTCTGACATATTTTCGATACAGCCTCGCAAAGCATCCAACCGTTCTTCACCATAGTTAGGAACTTCACTCAACCATTCTTGCTCTAACAATTCCAGAACCTTGGAATCCAAACCGATTGATTCCTTGCCATGCCACAGTAACCCGTCAATATCTTCTCTGCGAGCAGTGAAAAAGCCCAAGACAGCAGGGCCTCCTCTGCTTGGAAAGTGATCTCTTTTTTCGTCATGACTCTAAGAATAACGTTTTGGAAGATGTCCTCAGCAACGGGTGTATCGCGTACCATTGCCCAAGTTGCGGCTTCAATGCGACCACGCGATTGCAGCAATATCTTGAGAACGTTTTGGTCTCAAATTGTCATCGAATGTTTGGCGTAATGATTTAAGGTTCAGTACTTTCTCGTGGGTCTTGAAAGCTATTAAGCCANGAGCGGATTTCTACACCTTTGTTCAGATCTATTCCACTTCACCTCCCCTTTTAAGTTCGTCACGGAAGAACCATTTATCGTTCTCGATATAGAGGTAATCAGAAAAGTTGTAGTTCATACCTCTTCTATAGTTCTCAGCTATGCAGCCAAGAACCGATCCACTTCTTTACAAGCTTCTTCGATCATTGCTGGGATCTTACGCTCCTGACCAAGTTCAGGACGTTGCTGAATCCAGCTGAGATTTAATAGGGNNCGTACAAGCAGGAATAGTGGTAATAAAGCTATCGATTCCGCATCTAATGCCCTATCTTTTCGATATCCGTTGCAGAACGCTTTAACGATCATTTCAAACTTGGGATGGTCCCTGTAGGAATGGAGGGCCACGGCAAACTCATATTGGTGCCAACCGAATCCGGCATCGTCAAAGTCGATAACATGGAGGCCCTCCCTACTCACCACCAGGTTACCCATATGCAAATCCGCATGAATCATGCTATATGTGTCAGAAGATTTTCCGTACGCGGTNAGGGTTTCGCCGATGGTCTGCCGAGCTTTTTCTAGCAGATCGCGTTGTTGAGGCTGTAATTGTGGCAACGCCCAAAAGGGCCCCCAAAATGGAGAGTCGCCAACCAAACCCTCGACATCAAAAGCATGTCGGGTAAATCCTGCCGGCACGTTCCACGCTGCGGCTTGGTTATGGATCCCGGCCGCGATGCTCCCCAGTCGCTCAAAATATTCACAAACCTTATCCGAATCCTTGGAATCAGGTTTGATTACGTCTCTCAAGATGTTTCCTTTCACCCACTTGAGTACGCCAATGTTTCTCGTTTCGTCGGATCCTGGCACACACTTGGTGATGTAACCTTGCCCATCCTTCGTCCATAAAGGCTCTGGAACATTCAATCCGTGTTCTCTAAGAGCGGCCGTCCAAACGAGTTCGGAATTTAATTCTTCCAGCGTGTGATACCAGAATCTATGAATTCTCAAAACATAGGTCTGATCATCTTTATCAACACGGAATACGGTGTTTTCGCTAATACTGACAGGTTCCAGCCGGGCTCCCTCCAGTGACCACTCGGAGAGTGCCTGTTCAGCCAGCATCGTGAGCGGAGTGTCAACTCGCATTGTTGACATACAACTCGTGGATCGTTTCTTCGAATGCAGTCAGAAAGAGATCCGCATGTTCTCTCCCCAATACCAGCGGCGGGCGAATTTTCAGGATGTTGCCTGATGCCCCTGCGTTACCGATCAGGAAACCTTTGTCTTTCAGGCGATTGACGACCACCACTGCACCGTCGCGATCAGGCGTTTTCGTTTCACGATCCTTGACCCAATCGAGGCCAATAGCCAAACCATAACCACGGATATCCCCCATGGGCTCGCAATTTTTCTGCAGATCTTCTAGGGCCAGGCGCAGATATGTGCCGACGTCTACTACATTAGCACATAGATCCTCCTGCTCAATGACATCGATTACTGCCATGCCAACTGCGGCTTGCAATGGACTTGAAGCGAATGTGTTGAAGTAGCGTGTATTTTGGCGGAACACGTCGACTTGTTCCTTAGCTGCCGTGACACCAGCTAAAGGCATACCGTTGCCCATTGGTTTACCCATCGTCACGATATCTGGAACAAAACCAGACATCTCGTAACCCCACCAGCGGCCGGTGCGACAGAATCCAGCCTGTACTTCATCCGCAATAAAGAGGCCTCCGGCTTTCCGCACCAGCTCAGCCGCCCTCGGCATGAAGCCCACCGGAATATCCGGCAGACCTTCATTAGCGAGAATAGAACAGACGAACATTCCCGCAAACGGAATATTGTCGGTGGCAAACCCATCAATGGCTGACTCGACTTCTTTCAAATACAAATCGGTGAGTTCTTCTCCCTGCGCATCTTTACTGATTGGACGATATCTTTGCGGGTGGGGTATTGCTCGAATTTCCGCATTGGAATTACCTCCGGCGCCTGCTCTGGATAGTTTCCGAACCTCCGTACTATTGCCGTGGTAGCCGTCATCTGAGCAGATAATTCCACGACTACCGGTGACCGCGCGGGCCATCAACAAGGCAACCTCACTAGCCTCGGTCCCGGAGCAGGTGAAAACTACGCTCGACAAAGATTCATCATGACGAGCCGTCAGTCGTTCAGCGTAGTCAAGAATGCCCTCGTGTAGATAGCGGTTGTGTACGTTGAGAGTTGCGTTCTGCTCACGCATTGCCTCGACTACTCGAGGGTTTGCATGACCAACACAGGGAACGTTATTGTACATATCCACATAGCGCTTACCATTTGCGTCATATAACCAAACGCCCTCGCCTCGGACAATGTGTAAGGGATCCTGATAGAAGATCGGTGCTCCGCTACCCAACAGGCGNTGGCGACGTTCGTACAGTGAGCTATTATTCATAAGAAGACTCCGGGAATTATTTGGCTCAAGGCATTACAACCAACATGAATCGTATTAGGCTAAGCAATGGTACTTCTGGCACTAGCTCATCAATGCGCGACTCTTCAAAAGCACATCCCGACAGTATCCCTCGGCTGTGTTCCCCGGACTAGAGGCGGGATGGCGAAAAGCGTCTAAATGTGAATGCGGTAACAAAACCATCAGCGGAAAATAGTCACAGATCTGAGTTGGCAATCACTATCGATGACAAGCTTCGATAATTCCGCTCTAATCCACGGCAGATGTTAGTGTTGCGCCAAGAGNAACCAAAATAACAGAGTGTATCAANATATGTCAAGGCTCGACATTAAAGGCTCAGGTCACTGATTTCGCTGCTCAATAACAACTGAACACAACAAGCTAAATACTCATTGATATCCGCGCAAAGCCAACAGTGGTAAAGGACAACACTTCATGGCTTGTAACGCCTCTTTCTGCAGAGGAACTCAGGGGTAACCCTCCTAAGTATATCGACAAATCCGTGTGAAATNTTGAAANGCTTGAGTNCCAAAATCACTTGATCAAATTGTCATTGATATAGTCCCAGTTAAGATCCAGACCAATACCGGGTAACTGAGGCAGTCTCTGAAGCTAACAGGTGATGTCAATAGTGACGGCATGGTTAATATACTTCGATTTGGTGATAGCGGCTGGCTCATTGGGTAAAATAGGTGCTGGCATCATGGGAGACGTCAATGATGATGGCAGCGTCAACATCTTTGTCCTGGTAATGGTAGCAGGAAACTTTGGTAAATCCCTAGTANCGGCACCAGCTATGGCCGCTAAGGTTGAGTTGACCACGCGTCGTCAATTGACNACGTTATAGTAGCGTCACATAGCTTCTGCCATAGACCAACTGGAAGCTAATNCTCGGCGCTCACCAACCGAAGAAATCGCACTTAATGTTCTGAAAGCCATACTGCCAGAGAGATTGCCCCTCACCACTCAACTGCNAGCCAACTATCCCAATCCGTTCAATCCTGAAACCTGGATACCTTTCCAACTGAGTCGGGACACTGAGGTTACGCTTGTCATTTATGATGTACAGGGCAAACCTGTACGGCAACTACAGCTGGGAACGGTGACAGCGGATAGGTATGTGACAGCAGATAAAGCAGTATACTGGGACGGGAAAGGCGAAACGGGTGAGGCTGTAGCCAGTGGCACCCATTTCTATCAACTGCGGGCAGGTGGCCACGCAGAAACCAGAAAAATGGTGATCCTGAAATAGTCTTCAGCCTGGTCTAATTATACTCATGAGGCCCTTTAGGTGAATCTCACTTGAAGGGNTTTTTTGTTTTATTAGCTTTATGTAATCTACTTAGATCGTGTCGATCNCTTTCTCAGTTCCATGTGACGGATACGAAATACTGTGGTGGGGGTAATCAAGTTCTCCGCCAGCAATCTTCTCCATTCTTTCACTTTACTCTAAATCCCACTTCTATTTTCTGCTCTGGATGAGCTGTAATCCTTTCTATCGGTGTGTGTAAAGCTGCTTAGTGTGCNTTCTCATCTCGTTGCAGTTCCTGATCTCAATAGCTGTCCAAAGGTCGATAACTCGATAGAACNTCTGTGCTTCAACTGCGGCAACTGTTCAANTCAATGACTCAGTTACCGTTTTTTATAGAATTAATCTTGACTGAATGTATACCGTGTGATATATCACATTCGAAAGTCTTANCCTAGGCNGATCGCCTAAAAAACCGAGGCGCTAGCGTGAAACCGGTGNTTGTACCCAGAGAGAGTACCNCGTCTTGCTTGAGTGCGAAGTGATTATAGTAGGCGTGGGCACAAGCTGGTTCTCGGACACCCGATGCATGATGGACAATGGATCCTGTCAATGGGACCATTTTCAGCCCGATTCTGTTATTCCTCCAACATCTTGGATAAAAAAGAAAATCAAAAAACATGGCTACGAAACCGAAACATCTTCAGATACGGCTTAGACTTAGACTAATTGCAGCATCTTCTGCTCAATCTAACCGACTGAATCCAACAGTTGCCTCAATGTATCCATCTTTGGGTCCAAAACTATAGATTCCAAGCCAACTTAACCTGTTAAATTTTGTCGTGTAGTGAAACATACAACATAAAATGAGCCATTTTATTTATCAGTACGTCATAGGATTGACTGTATTCGGTATTGGGTTATTCTACGCTTTTAAACAAGGGTATATCGGAAAGTCCAATGGTAAGTTCCGAAACCTTCTGGCGCTNTTGGTAACATTCCTATTCTTCTTTGCTCTTCACGGCTATCTACAATTCGCACCTATGTCTGAGTTGGATGCTGTACCTTACACCGGGCAGGAAACCAGNAAATCCGCTTTGGGAACCCCTCTGGATTATGGGATTATGGTCGTTTACTTCATCATCATTCTGATTGTTGGCACCAGATTTAGCCGCAGACAGAAAACCTTAAAAGACTTTTTCTTCGGAGGTCAACGGTTCTCGTGGTGGCTTATTACCTTCAGTTTAATGGCAACAACTATCGGTTCATACAGTTTTGTCAAATATAGCCGTGTTGCCTATACCTACGGATTAGGTAGCAGCCAAACCTATTCCAATGACTGGATGTGGCTGCCATTACTCTTATTTGGGTGGCTCCCTATCATGTATTTTTCACGGCTGACCTCTATTCCTGAATACTTTGAGCAGCGGTTTGACCGACAAGTACGCGGGTGGGTAACTGCCTTTATTTTAATTTACCTAATCGGCTACGTCGGCGTAAACCTATTCACCATGGGGAAGGTGCTAAACATTCTGCTCGGATGGCCGATTCTAGCAGCCGCAGTTCTGGTGGCGGCAATATCTGCGGTCTATGTTACGGCCGGAGGACAGACTAGCGTGATTATGACAGATCTCTTTCAAGGAGTGATGCTACTCGCAACAGGGATACTTATACTATTTCTAGGAATTAATTATCTCGGTGGGCTGGAACAATTCTGGGGACATCTTCCTCGTGCACACCGCTTAGCTTTTCCTAACTTTAATTCAGATCCATCCTTCCCAAGTGTCGGTATATTTTGGCAAGATGGCATGGCCAATACAGCCATGTTCTTTTTTTTAAACCAGGGATTTGCCATGAGGTTCATGTCAGCGAAATCGCTAATGGATAGCAGAAAATCCATATTGGTAGTGGTACTGGTTTTGATGCCAATAGCAGCAGTTGTGGTTGCCTCGGGTGGATGGGTAGCAAAAGCANTGGTTCATGCAGGAATGTTACCACCAAATATCAGAGCAGATGAAGCCTTCTTTGTTGCCTCCGAGTTCTTAAGTAAACCGGGCGTTTTCGGATTAATCCTGGCAACCATGACAGCAGCATTGATGTCGACGGTAGACACGCTTATTACAGCCATCGCAGCCATTGTGGTTAATGATATATATCAGCCGGTATTTGATCCCGATGCATCCGAGAAGAAACTTTTAAAAGTTGCCCGATGGAGTTCGGTATCGGTCACGTTGCTGGGTGTACTTCTGGTTCCAGTCTTTATGTCTTTCAAAACAATTTACGAAGCTCACGGCGCCTTTACCGCTGCTGTCACCCCACCTTTAGTCGTCGCCCTTTTGCTTAGTGTTTTTTGGCGTCGTTATACCCGGCAAGCAGCCTTATTTACCCTGGTCGGTGGAATGGGAGCGATCGTCTTTTCACTGTTTTTACCGGAAATTATCAGTCCTTTTGCCCATGGCATACCGATGAAGTCATCTGGGAGCAGTATCTTTTCTGGTATGAGCCAGTATAAATTTATGCGTGCTTTTTATGGCTTGTCTATCAGTACCGCAATTGGATTTATCACCACTTTTTTCACCTCTCCAGAACCGTTTGAGAAGCAAAACGGATACGTGTGGGGAACAATTGAAAGGGCATTGGAACGGTATAAAGGATCTGCCGGCCAAGAGCGAGAAAGCCAATTCGATTCTGCTTTGCCGGTAATCTCAGATGAAGAAATAACCAGAACAGGTGCACATCAACTACCGTTTGTGTCTATATCCCAGTCTCTAGCAGACGCGCTCAATGCCAAAATATTCGATCTCGTTTACATCTCTGATAGTCGCTGGTGGTTAGGCGGCTTAAATTCAACCCATGCAATTATTGAACGGATTGAACCCAGTAACCAAAACTTAATTCTTCTCGGTCAGGACATACACGCCCAAATAGTTACNAAAAACCGGGCGAAAATTCCACTTCGAATCGAAAGGCTGTACTGAATCTATTTTCAGTTAAAACGCCTGATAAAAACAATAAAGTTCGCCTTCCAGATGCACGCTGGTCCTCACCGCCTCATTAGGCACATCTCCTCTCTTCTTTTCATGCAGGCCTGGCCAGCGCTCGAGCCGCACTGCCCCAAAGTGGTCATCTTCCAACTCGATCACTTCATTAGAGGCTACTTTGCTCTCCGCTTCTTTGGAGGCCAAACGGTCACGGTCTAACCGTTCTACCATCCCACGGCGCNTCCCTTAACTGCCCGAAAAAAGACAGAATTCCTATCCTGTCCATCGGCGGCCACGATGTCCAACGCTTCCCGANAGGCCGTTGGGCTTTCAGATAGAGTTCTGATCTGTTCAGCATCGACTTCCTGCACCGTTTGTATACTTGGCACTGGCCGCACGTCCACTGGACAAAGACCAGCTGGAATGCGGCTCTGTGCACCACTCTAGCCGCGAATAGGGCGATGGTGACTGTGCCCCCATTCACATCCGTACTGNCTGGATAGATATATTGTTGTCGATCTGCCAATCTTTTGGCCCCCGGCTTTGCCAGGCAAATCCATCCAGTGGAAAGGTGCAAATACCAACAAGATGGGACTTGTCTTCCCAGCTGCTCTCTCAGNCAAGCACTGTCCAGTTGGCTGTCTTCCACACCAGCGTGCAAACTGGGCCACTTGCGCTGGAACCGCTCCGACTGAACTTAACATGGCAAATGAAGATATTCCAGTCTTTCCTACCGGCAGTCTGCTTTGGCCAGACACTGGTTACCGAGGCTATCTTCCAACCGGTGTTATCATGACCTATCAACCTGGCCGGAAGTTAAAAAACCAAGAAGGCGGTGCAGAAGATATGTCTTTTAATCGAGAAGTCTTGGCTATCCGGGTTCAGGTGGAAGGTGCTATTGGAGCTCTCAGGCGTAGCAACATAATCAGTGATATTTACCGCAATCGGAGGGCAGATTTTGAAGATAAGGTCAGCGTCTGGTTGACACAACTTTAGAATGAGTATGCGAGCAGCGGGAANGTAAATAATATCNATCGTAACTTAGATAGTCACTCTTTTACATAAGATTCATTCATGCCGTTTACACTCGTGCCACGCCTTCACCACTAGTTAGAGTGATAGGTGNAAGNTATAAACGAAATGGATCTGTTTCTTATCGAGGCCATCAAGATGATGTCCCCTCTGACCGTTATCATTGCCTGTGTGGTTTAATCAAGGCTGACCTAGGTAGGTCGTATTCGTTACCACAGTATTCCGCCAACTTGACGGGGTTCTCTGCTNTAGTGATGGTACTGCTGTGGAGAAGAAAGACGATTGANGCCACTTCAGTCGAACTACTATGGAATCAGAGTGATTCAGGCTAGACGACACGCGGAAAGTAACGATACAATAGGCAGAAAGCCAAGATGAGGAGCTCGGTGGTGGTAGGTAGAAATTTGGAACGGTGATAATTTAGATTTATCACCAATGTCCACTCTCCAATGATGGTAAGAGTTTCAAATTATGATTTGAGTAGAGTNGGTGACTAACTCACCATTAACAGCAAGGTGTACAGAGACATTCCCAGATAAGGGATTAACCATGACAGAGACAGAATTGCGCAGGCTATATGGCTNGGCCAAGATCGATCCAGATGGTCCGGTAGTCGCTGGGGAGATAGGTGCCTGGCGGATCACCTACCACGCAGGGCGCTACGGCGTCGATGACGGTGGTNTGATCAAGATTGCTTGGCGCGATGTCAGTGACTGGCAAGCGCCGCAGTTTACCGATCCGCAGGCGCCGGGTTATGCTANCGTCTTGACCACGGGGCCTGTGGTGCTGNGCGACCAACCTTTGGAAACAGNGCTATGTGCGTCCCTGGCGTCTATGCGTTACCATTGATGTCTTGGATGATTCGCTGGCGGAGGGAGATACGGTGACACTGACGCTGGGCNACAGATCTGAGGGAAGCAGAGGAATACGGGCACAGACATTTTGCCAGGAGTCGTTTGAGTTTCGTGTNGCTGTGGACTGGTGTGGGACCTGGGTCTACGAGCGTGTACCTTCACCACAAGTGCCAATCACCAGTGGCACGGCACACAAACTGGTGGTCGTAGCTCCGTCTGAGACGATAGCCGGGGAAGAGACCTGGGTAGGTGTCAAGGCTGAGGANGCGTGGNGCAATCCAAGCAGAGAGTACACAGGACAAGTGCGTATCGAGGGTAGGGGACTGGAGAACCTACCGGAGACGTATAAGTTTGTGCTTGAAGATGAGGGTGTCAAGCGATTTGAGGGCGTAATAGCACCTGGCGCAGGAGGGTACTGGGTGCGGGTCGAAGATGAGGAAGGGACCATGCAAGCCGAGAGCAATCCGCTCCCCTGGCAGTAAGGCGGAAGTTTCAGCCTTTCTGGGGTGATTTGCACGGACAGAGCGAGGAAACGGTTGGTACCAATCCGGTGTCGTCGTATTTTCGTTTTGCACGGGAGAGCGCGCTGGTGGATTTTGCTGGGCATCAGGGCAACGACTTCCAGATTACCAAGGAGGTTTGGCAAGAAATCCGCCAGCAGGCCAACAGGCAAAATGATCCAGGGCGTTTCGTGGCCTATGTAGGGTGGGAGTGGTCAGGGAACACGCCGGTGGGCGGTGACCACAACGTCTACTATCCTGGTGAGGATGGACCACTGCATCGCTCGAGTCATGTGCTGATCAATGACAAGTCGGATGCGGCTACCGATTGCGCGCACGTAACGGATCTTTACCGCGCGCTGGCCAATGTGGACGCACTACTGGTGCCGCATGTGGGAGGACGCTACGCCAACTTGAACTGGCACGATCCAAATTTGGAGGCAGTGATCGAAGTCTACTCGGAGTGGGGAGAGTTCGAATAGTTCTTACGCCAAGCGTTGGCGAAAGGTTATCGGGTCGGCTTTACAGTGGGTAGTGACGACCACAAGGGGCGGCCCGGAGCGGCTCCTCCGGGAAGCGGCTCGTTTGGAGTGTACGGTGGATTGACCTGCATTTGGGCCGAGGAGCTCACGCGCCAAGGGTTATGGCGGGCACTTAAAGCACGGCGTTGCTATGGGACGACAGGACAGCGGATTCGATTGGAGGTCACGGCGGACGAGTGGCCGATGGGGACGGAGTTTACAGCAGACGAACCACCGGAAATTCGGGTGCAGGTATGGGGAACAGCGCCTATTGAGCGAGTGGATGTATTTCGTGGCTTGCAGCAGGTTTACAGCTATCCTGAGAAGGTAGTGCGGGACGAAGACCGGGTGCGAGTGGCTTGGTCGGGGCAGCGGATCCGCGCCCGCAATAGGCTGGTACGCTGGGATGGAGGGTTATCGCTGGATCAGGGAAAGATTCTGTCGGCTACGGATTATGCCTTTGATTCGGCGTCGGAGGGGATCGAAGAGATAAGCGAGCGAGCGGTGTCCTGGAAGTCGGTAACGACAGGAGACGCCGATGGAGTGATACTTCAACCGCCGGCGACTGTGCTTAGTTTCAACACGCCAGTCATCCAGCACGCAGTATCGCTGGCTGAGATCGCTGGCGGACCAATAGCAGTGGAGGCCGGGGGAATCGATATAAAGGTGGTTTTTGAACACCAACCACTCGGCATTGGACGAGATGTAGAGTTTTCGTTTAGAGAATCTGAGCTACTAGCAGGGTGCCATCCCTGCTGGGTACGGGTGGTACAGACGGACGGTGCCAAGAGGCATGGTCAAGTCCGATTTACGCTATAATCTGAGGAGGATAGGTGTAAAACTAAGATGACGACAGGACACGCGTTAGGACAGTCTCTGCGTACCCAGGGGATAGAAAGGGATATTCGAGAAAATCTCCAGCCACACTCTGGAGATTTTCGAAGTCCTCTAAGACTATCGAGATGCCGCCCACTTCATTAGCGCTTATTACGAGCACAACCGAGAAGAGGGGTTAATTTTCTTCTGTCAACGGATCAGGTTGGTAAGGCATTAGAGGAATTAAGGGACTCTTATTAAGTAACAGAAGATAGAAGCCGAAAGAGACTGCAGGCCGAGCCAAGACTAAATTAAGAGGCAAAAACAGCCAGACTCAAGGGGATATTGTTCCAAGTTATCTAAACTTTAAAGCATAGGTCCCATGCATTCAACTCCACATCTTGGGATCAATTTTATTTTCAACTCTCAGTTCTGATGCAATCTCTCACTCTATTGGTGAACAAAAATAAAGATTCATCATATATAATCGACGGCGATTTAAAGCCTGGACCGATTCGGTTTGAAAACCATAGATTGGTGTTTCGTTTTAAACACGAATAGGAGACCATAGTATGAACCGCTCACAGTCAGTTTCTTTTGCGTTCGTAGTATTCCTGATAACAAGTGCCGCTTGTGCCGTTGACCACACGTCGCTAGTTGCCCCCGGTGCGAAGGTGAATAAACTCGCCGGCGGCATGCGGTTCACCGAAGGACCGGTCTGGTTACCCGATGAAAAGAAGCTTGTTTTTTCAGACATTCCCAACAGCAAGCTGATGCAGTGGCGGGAAGGCGAAGGCTTGTCCCTCTTTCGCCAAAGCGACCATTCCAACGGCAATATCCTCGACCTTCAAGGTCGCCTGATCTCCTGTCAACACAGTGCTCGTAACATCGTTCGGACGGAGACCAGCGGCAGTATCACTGTTCTGGTGGAGAAGTTCGAGGGCAAACGGTTCAATTCACCCAACGACGTGGCGGTGCGGTCCGATGGCACACTATGGTTCACCGATCCTCCATGGGGATTATGGGGAGTGAATGAACCGCCAGAGATTCCCGGGCACTGGGTTTACAAACTCGACCCGGCAAGTAGAAAAGTCGAAGCAATTGTTAAAGATTTGGCTATGCCCAACGGCATCGTCTTCTCACCGGATGAGACCCGTCTCTACATCGCGGATACCGGCGGACACGAAAGACATCCGGATCCCGACTATCGGGAGTTCCCGTCCGGTATCCATTGCTATGCAGTGAATAAAAATGGCCAACTCGGCAGAAAGCTCTTCCACATCGAGGAAGGCAGTGATGGGATGGCTGTCGACATCAAGGGGAACCTTTACACAACGCATGGAGATAAGGTTCACATCTTTAGCGCCGATGGCAAAAAATTGGAACAGATTGACGTCCCGGAGAACCCTGCCAACGTCTGCTTCGGTGGGGATGATTTCAGGACACTATTCATCACCGCTCGCACTTCGCTTTACAGTATTAGCCTGAAGCATCCAGGGGCGAAGACCAGAAAGGCAAAGTGAAAGTCGAGATGAATTAGATTGACACGACCACCGTTATAAAACACCTGCTTGCCTTTGTGGTTTTGATAGCGACGACTGCGGCTTCAACAACACAAGCAGACCAAGATGAAGACGACGTTCTTCAGCCTGGCCAATTTCCCCCGCTGAATACTAGGGCCTACCTGGCCGGGGTATGGATTAAAGTCCACAGGCGCAGCCGCGCTTGGTCTTTTACCGCTCGCTTTCTTAGGCGCATTTCCCGTAGCTCTTGGTTTTTAAGCCTCGGCGACCTAATGCAGAAGGAGCGGAAGAAGGTTTTTGTGATTCTTGGCACTGTGTTTTCAGCGTTGGTTTTAGTTTTAACGGTCATCGACATCAAACACAGGTCGTCGACTTTAGCTGTTAGGTTCAAACATAAGATAATCACAGATTAAGTTGGATCCTGTTAGGAGGAGACCTATGTCCAGTCCATATTCACTAGAAGGGAAAAAGGCTTTCGTCACCGGCGGAAAGCGCCGCATCGGGCGAGGCATCGCACTTGCACTGGCCGAGGCTGGCTGCGATGTCGGAATCAACGACCTGCTAACACTGGATCAGGACAGCGAGGAGACCTTGCGCCTGATTCGAGCCGGTGGCAAGCAAGCAGAAATTTTCCAGGGAGATATCTCGGATGCCTCGCAAGTGGAGCGGATGTTCGCCCTGTATCTACAAAGGTTTGGTCGCATCGACATTCTGGTTAACAATCCCTATGGAGGTATAGGTCAGGAGTTTCTTGATCTGACCGAGGAAAACTGGGACCAGAACCTGGATGTGGGACTCAAAGGCTTCTTTCTCTGCAGCCAGCAGGCGGCACTAGCCATGGTGGCACAAGGCAGTGGTGGGTGTATCGTCAGTACATCATCCGTCCACGGTCGACGCGCATGGAAAGGTGATACTGCCTATGGCGCAGCCAAAGCGGGGGTGATTCGTTTGACGGAGAGCATGGCTGTTGACCTTGGCGAGCATGGTATTCGCTGCAATGCGGTCCTGCCAGGGCACATGGATACCACCCACGTTCTGGGAACAACCGCTCCCCAAGGAGGCAGCATTGAGGAGGAACTCTACAACTCTGTTCCCTTACGCCGGCGGGGGACACCCGAAGACATAGGTCGTGCGGTGGCCTTCTTGTGCTCGCCCGCAGCCGGATGCATCACCGGCGTTGCACTAGCGGTAGACGGTGGGCTGCTGGCCACGGCATGAGGATTGGGTCAAAGGTCTTGATCGATTACTCAAGATTGGCCCCCAATATCTATCAGACATTGACCGCTGTATTCATGGCCGATTGCCACCAGTGCAACGCCGTTTTAACCAGTATTCCTCTCCTCCAGAAGTAGAGATTCAAGCCCTGCTGTATTGACCATCTCCCCGGTTTCCTCTAAAATAGAGATCAAACAGAAAGTGATTCTGCAGAGAGTACATCGTTTGCTGAGGTCTCTTTCCCTTGGTGGGGGATCTCATAGTCGGCTATTCTTAATTTTAACTGTGGGTAGATGACTCTCCTGGAAAATATATCTTCATATCATTACTGAAGATTTTAATGAAGGAAAGTGACTTGAATATAACCAACATACTAAATTCCAAACGACAACGGCCTAACGTTTTATTGCTATACACCGATCAACAACGATGGGATACTATTCGATATGGTGGCAACACCCAAATTCAAACGCCCCACTTGGATCAACTGGCTGAAAGTGGAGCCTATTTCGACCACGCGTTTGTCAATTGCCCCGTCTGTATGCCTAGCCGAATGAGTATGTTGAGTGGTCAGTATCCGTCTAGTGTGGGGGTTTGTACCAACGGAATTGAAATGCCTGATGGAATACCTTGTGTGCAAGATGTCCTCGGTTTATACGGCTATCAAACGGCCAATATTGGAAAACTTCATTTCAAAAACCACGCCAGTCCATATCGAGATCATCGTGAACCGTATCCATCTTACGGTTTTAATACCTTGATATTGTCAGATGAGCCCGGCTGTTATGACGATGCTTATATTAAGTGGGTAGAGGATCGAGATCCCAGCCAAGTCGATAAGTGTCGGATCGATACACCGCCTGCCTGGACAGGCAAACCGATTTCGGTCCATCCCAGAGATGTAATTGCCCCCTACGTTTTTGACGGTGACGAAGGCCTAACCCATACCGCTTTTGTAACCGATCAAACCGTCGAGTTCTTGCGCCAGAGACAACATGAACCGTTTTTTTGTATCTCTGGTTTTTATGCNCCTCATNCACCTCTTAATCCACCACGACGATTTGTTGAGATGTATGATCCNGACNAGATGANCTTGCCCCACCGNAATCAGGGTGAAAATTACAAAGATACCAGCGAACAACAGTGGCGGAAAGTTAAGGCTTACTACTATGCCTTGATCTCACATATTGACGATCAAATTGGCCAGATCATGTCAGCGCTAGACCAGTTTGGTCTACGGGAAAAAACACTGGTTATTTTCACTTCAGACCACGGTGAAAATTTAGGCGATCACGGTTTGGTGGGCAAAAGTCAGCCCTACGACAGTTCTGCCCGTGTACCATTGATCGTTTCCCATCCAACGGGTTTCGGTGGAGGTCAACATTATAGCGAAATCATCGAAGCCATCGACATTGTACCCTCCATATTGGATTGGTGTGGAATCCAGATTCCGCCTTATATGCAGGGGCGTTCATTCCGTTCGTTGATTGAAGGTCGTCCTTATTCAGCCCGAGAGTCTGCCTTTATCGAGTTACGTAATCCTTTCGCTCACTCTTATAAGGCCATTCGCAGCCATAATTACCTTTACAGCCAAAATAACCGTGGACAAGAACAGCTTTTCGATCTAACAGTTGACCCTCACCAACTATGCAATNTCACAGATACTNCTGAACTTGATCCTCAACGAGGACTTATGTTGCNAAAATGGTTTGAGATAGAGAAGCAATATCCACTACGAACAGCAAATTACTAATTGGCTGATTGGGGGAAATCGACCCGACTAATCCTAAACGGTGGGAGGAAGATCTGGATTGCCTTTCAGTTAAAAAAGCGCAGATTCAGAAATGTCTGGCAGCAGAAACAGGTGTTTGCCAACGATCGGCAGGCCATCAGACGCTAGGNCTATCCTGACAGAGAGGATAGNTAACAAGAGAAGCTGTTTTGTCAAGGTGGGAAGGCATCCTTCACTAACATTAGAACTGGGGAAATGATGACGGCTACCAATTGGTAGGTTTGCTAAGGAAAAAATAATTTCATCAAAGTCGAGTAAATTATGTATAGGTGCCAATGGTCTGTTATATTAAGACTGGTGGCAAAGACTAATGGTAACAGGCATTTTCTGGCCCATCTTTATCAGGAAAAGAAACGGATTTGGCCTTTGAAACTCGCACCAAAGTAATAGTTCAGCGCCGGTATACAGAGCAGACTTGACGACATATATGNGGTCTGTTATAGTGGGTTGAGAATTCTTGCCCCCTTGACAATATCAGGGAAAACTAGTCAAAAAGTAGAAAGGTTATCATAGGTCAGATTATTATTGGAGCAACAGGTGAAAATATGTCAGAAAAAATGTTATCTTTGCCGACGAAGGTTGGCGTGATAGGTTGCGGCATGGTCAGCGCTACCTATCTCAAAAACAGCTTTAATTTTAAGGCTTTTGATATTGTGGCTGTGGCCGACCAACGTATAGATGCNGCTCAGGCACGTGCGGAGGAGTTTGGTATTGCCAAAGCTTGCTCAGTCGAAGAACTGTTGGCTGATCCAGAGATCGAAATTGTGATTAATCTTACACCACACAGTGCACATGGCCCCGTTGCTTTGTCAGTGTTGGAAGCGGGGAAGAGTGTCTATAACGAAAAACCGATGGCTGTGCATCTGGAAGAAGGCCGGCAGATGTTGGCGTTAGCTCAAAAAAAGGGACTACAGGTTGGCTGTGGCCCCGACACTTTTTTCGGTGGCGCCTGGCAAACGGCACGTCAGCTTATCGATCAAGGGAAAATTGGCCAACCAGTGGCAGCATCCGCCTGCTTGATGGCTTTCCGANCGCCATCTTCTAACGATGATACAATTGGCACGAAATCGGGTGAATACGTCAATTTTTATCGAACTAACTTCTTTGACTTTGGGGTTACATGGAGTTTCGACCGTGGCCCTTATTATCTTAACGCCTTGATCCATTTATTAGGACCTATTCGGCGCGTAACGGGGTCAGCCAAGAATACTTGGGGGGAACAAGAGCCGTTCAAAGACTTAGTCAAAACACCAACTCACTTTGCTGGAGTGATGGATTTTGAATCCGGTNCTATTGGCACTTTGTTGATTAGTTCCGACATTCACTCCACAAGCCTACCCCATATCGAGGTCTATGGCACCGNAGGGTCACTCAGATGCATAGACCCCAACAATTTTGGCGGGGCCATCTATCTCCGTCAGTCGGCTAGAGACGACTTTGTTGAAGTTGATTGTGCCTATGGTTACAACCAGAACTCACGGGGTGTCGGTGTGGCTGATATGGCTACATCTACTCGGCATCAACGACCTTTCAGAGCCAGCGGAGAGATGGGCTATCACGTCATCGAGGTTGTGCATGCGCTACACAGGGCTTCAGCTGAAGGCCAGCATATCGAACTAACCAGCACTTGTCTCCAACCCAAGCCTTTACCACTTGGTTTGGCTGATTGGGAAATCGACGACTAAACAATGGCTTAGAATTTCATGTGATGTCCTGAATCCTTGATGCAAGCCGGTGAGTTGATTATTCTTACTTCTAAGACCAAAATTCCCGCTCAATTAGAATTCCAGTCTTCTTCTGAAAACAATTACGATNAGCTAAACTGCAACCCCTTGAATTGTGGTGTCAACAGCAGCAAAATTTAGGTAACCTGCCCCTACTGCTGGCGATCGCTATCAAATCATACGCGAAGATCATGATCTCGGCATCGATCCCTTCGTGGCTGAGGCCATGCGCTTGAGCCCCAATGTCACTCTTACACAGGCTTTGAACNTTATGAAATCATGCCTAAGTCTGGCGGCTATTGTCGTCTTGTCAGTCGGCCCGGCTGGTTCCTGCCCTCTACTTCCGAGATCTACTTCAAACGTGCTTAGGCTAATACCTTCGACTTTCTGCCCTTTCACCGGCAAAATCAACAGAAATCCGCGCTAGCCGATGAGCTTTTAACCGCAGTAGACCGAGGGCTAGTCCATTACTAGACCTCTGCTCTACCCAGTGCTAATAAGCCGATTCAGGTTGATATTTGTTAGTTACTCGAACTATGTATGATATGATCCTACCCAACTTGGTCAACTACTCCAAGCGAAAGGTATTGGTATTCATGTCGGCAACCGGATCAATAAAATGATTCAAATCAGGTTATTGAAAGCATGACTTCCCCGACAGAGCGAAGATACTTCTGTCACTTTTTCCGGTCATGAAACTTTTCCCTGCCGTGGTGGAGAATCCGGCCGTATTCTCCAGTGATCGTGCAACAACCGCCTTAGGGGTTGGTAAAAATATAGTGAGGGTGATCCGTCATTGGCGCTTTGATTCCAATACCTGAAAATCAGTTGACTGAAATTCAGTAACCACAAGTGCAGAAAAGGAGGTGCGGAGTTGCTAAAACTAACCCATTCCACGATAGATGTCGCGATTGTCTGTAGTAATTTTGAGGAATCGTTACATTTTTACCATCATTGTTTGGGCTTGGAAATTGTAATGGAACTAGAAATTCCGGCTGAGGTGGCCAGAGGAGCTAAGTTAGCCCCGGAAGGTTTTCGCCAAGTAAGGCTCCAGGCCGGGAATACGCTAATCAAATTGATGGATATTGCCTTTCCACCGGTCCCGGTGTCGGGTCAATTTAAGCCCGGTGTTCGCTGGTTAACCTTCTTTGTCGAGGATGTACAGCAAACAGTAAGTGATCTGGAACAGAGAGGGGTAACATTTCTGTCACCACCGGTGTCTGCGCCCGATGCCGCCGGTGTTGTCTGTGCCCAAGACCCAGATGGCATTCTGATCGAGTTTGTACAGGTCTAGCATCGTAATCCCTGCACCTCGCATCACAGCTTATGAAGATACCCGACGGTCTGGCCGCTTTGACATTCGACGATGGAAATAAATCGGATATCGAAAATTGACCTTATCGGGCTTTTTCAAAACATAACACTACATCTGTAGTATGATCAGTGGAAATAGCAGATGAAGGGATCGTAAGTTTGATGAATTATTTGGAGAATAATGACGAATAAGCAGAAAAGTGTTTTTAGACTGACAATTTCAATGATCCTGTCGCTTGGACTGTTTGGATTGGTGGCAGATGCACATACCAAAGTCATCACCGTCTCAGGCACGAAATTGACGGACCCACCTACAATTAAGGAATGGATCGCGTACGACGTAAAAACGTTGCACTTGCGATTTTTACCTGCCGGTGGAAGAGGATGAAACGGCCATCCGGCAGGCGAAACGTCAGTTGGGATGGCGCGTCCGGACCTTGCTGGAAGGCGTCGTCCGGAGAAAACTGGCCCACAGTGGAGAAACACTGAAAGGGTTATCTGGTGGCAACGACCCGGCCAACGACCGAACTCATGTGGCCTGCCTTCAAATAGGTGAGGTTGTCGCTGGTTACCATAGAACAGCAGACCTAGGTTCATCTTTCTTCGCTTTCGGATCACCAGAAGACGATCCGTTACTTGCGGGAACTGCCACTGGAAACAGACGCAGGTTTGGAGTCCGATTCTTTAAAGCCGCGGTGAAAATCAACGAACTGACAGTGAAAAGGTTCGCTTAGGGAAAATGAGACTTGGAAAATAAACTGCCAATTCAGTGTTGATCCCTGCTCAAGAAAAACTAACACGAACTCTGGCAGTTGATCCATCAACATTTGAAGATGGTAAGACATTAACTCCAATCTTGGAGCTAATGCATCAGTGGAAAGAGAAACATGTTTCGAAATCAGAGGGGAATTAGCCAGGGAAATTAATCTCTTATCAGTTTAGGCAGGCAAAGACAGGATATTGATGTGAAATCGGATTTTCTATGGTTTCTGGGTATTCTTTGCCATTTCCATGTTGATTTTGCATCTGTAGGACACCACATAACAGGCAACTACACCAGAAAATCCCCTCCACCCCCAAGAATCAAGAAATGTCTGTGATTTTTCTACCTGTTTACCTTCAGCATACTTCAGGTACTGGAGAAGCTAAACCAACTGTATTCTTACACAAATTGCTGTTGTTTTTATCAGTATGAGAAGTTAACAAGTAGAACAGGTCATCTTGAAAGACAGGCTTTTAGAGCTCTATTTGCAACGATGCTAACAGAAATATGAAAAGCAGCAGCAAGCCAGTCAGCAGCTAGGCTGTTTGCAACGGGTAGAAACCACTGAGTATGCCTGGAGAATCTACTGGATACCTTAGCTGATGATCTGTTACCGCTAGAGGCCATCAGACAGAAATACGGTAGAGAAAAGGTCAAGAAACGACAATTGGAACATCCGCTATCAGAATTAAAGCAGAGACAAAATGCGCCGCCGATAGAGTCGGATAGATTCAGGCAGTTATTAAGGCAAGAATTGGAGAAGGATAAATCACGCAAATCAGCCTTACATGCCTGATAGAGAGGATTACAGCTTATCCAGATAAAAAATAGAAGTCAAGTTTAGGATTGGGGAAAGGGTTAAGGAAACCCATGGGAGACACAATCTGTATCCCCACGAGTCGCAAGACCCGGACACGAATTATCTATGGCGCGAGTATCAGTAGCCATGTTGAAGTGAGTCACTAGGTAAGCGCAAATAAACAATCGATTCACTATTTGTTCTCTTACGATGTTCTCTTACGACTATCGTTTAGCCTTTCTTAACCGCTGAATGATCCGATGCGTACTCATCCACCAAGTCGGTGGGCAAAAGTAGTTGTTTCCTGTCGTCGGTCAACCTTCCCAATAAGTCGTAACGAACGGAACTAACTTTCGGTCTTCTTGGTTGATCGGAATTACCACGTGGTCGGCCATAAAGGGTTTCATAGCTGCTTGTAAAAGACCGTGCTTCACGCAGTTCAGGGGTAATTAAGGTGATCCTGACACACAACAATTGGAATTTTCATGAGACCGATTTCCATTCGGATAAATCATAATCCAGATGATTCTAGACGCCACAGGAGAGCGCCTTGGAAAAATTGAAGTATTAGGCGGGATACTCGGAGCAATTATAGGCATTGCCTTGTTTAATATAGAATTGTTTATTTCGATTATGGCTGGCTTAATCATCCTTACCCTGATCGAACGTTTTTTACCTCTGAGAAGAACGAGTGAATTAAAATCGAGCTCTTCTGGAGTTACGATACACTGATGAACCATCAGCGTTTCTGAATAGCTAGAGTCGGCCAAAAGTGGGTCGAAAGGCTTCTACGTTCCTGGCTAGTTTGATTGGGTCCAGTATAATGCAGTGTACAGGCATGGTGAAAACTACAATCTCCAGCCTGATAGGCTACCGGAACAGCTACTTGACCTTCCAATATTACTTCCAAAGCACCACCGATAGGGTTCCGATCTTGCACATTATGGTGACGGTAGATTCCCTGTTGGTGACTGCCCGGAACAAACTGCATGCTTCCTTGTTCCGGAGTTACATCTACCAATGCCAACCAACAGGTTATACCCCGCTCGATTGCCTTCTCAGGCCAAGGACCATAACCTGCATCCTGATGCCACAAGACTTCAATTGGACTATACGGAGGCTTATAAATCAATTGGTCATACGCAACGCCAAGATCTTCACCATTTAGCTGTTTAGCGAGTGACAAAATTTTCTGAAAATAGGGGAGCTCCCGCCAACCTAATACCGCTGAGGGATCTCCCAGTTGAGCAATCGGTGCACTGTTAATCCGCTTTTTCCAATCATGGGCATCAATTTGACCACTAATAGCCTGTTGGTAACCCACGTTGATCTCATCTACCTGATCTATCGGTAACAGATTGCGAATAACTAAAAACCCATCCGTTCGGAAAATTTCAATCTGCTTTCTCGTTAATTCCATTTCCTTCCCCACTTAACAGACTATCGACTATTAGTTTTACACTCGTAAGGGTTAATTACTGTTGATCTTAGTAGAAGCTGGAGGTAGCCTGAAGACCTGTTCTCAAAGACATACCGTTGCAGTTATTAACAACAGTTCGGTTGCTTTCGGAATCGCATGGATTGTTACAGCCTCTTCCTGATCACTAACCTGCATTTGTTGAGTAACATAAACCGCTAAGAGAATCTGAGAAGGCAAGTAGCGATCAACCGCTGCATATTGACCAACCAAAAGATATAATTCATTCCGTCGACTCCCGAAATTCAACAGATTTATTGCCATTAATTCACCCTTGAAATGGGTGGAATTGACAGAAAACCCAGACAGTAACAGGATTTCCCCGGTCTCGTTAACTCTCCGAGGATTCTTCACCACCGGCGGCCGACGGATTGTAACACGATTGCAACATCTGTCCAAGGCATGGGATCAGTTACTCCGCATGGCTAATTTTGCGCTTGATGTCCATCCGCTTGGGACTCCCAAATGGCTTTTCTCCTCATCTACTAGTCCAGCATCCTCATACAACGTATTCTTGGACGCCCCTTGACGCTTCTGCTGGCCTGTGCTAGGATCGATTCGTTTCCTCATCAGAAACGAGCTGGAAATGCCAATCGTCAATTTTATTATATAACCAGAGAAAGTTAATCGAGTGCAGGAAATAGGAAGGATAGGCGCTGCGTTCCTAAAAAACAAGACAGATTATCACTAAACGCTGTTAAAACTAACAGAATAGGCAACTATTTTAGAATATAACCGACCAAAGACCATAGAGGAAGATCTACATGCCCAGGGAATTGAACACCTATCACTTAGAAAGACTTGAAGAATATGGTTACCTGATTATTCCAGAATACTATGCGGGGCCACAGCTAAAAGAAATGCAAGCCGCCCAGCGGAGAATACTTCCTACCTGGGAAGAAGTGAAAGATAACCCCCCGGCCAACCGAACCATCTTGACTGAATTTCCTCCAGCTGAAATGGCCTTGCTGCGCGGTATCGTCGATCATCAAGCCTGGGATTTTAGCCGAAAATGGCTGCGAACCAATCAGATTCATTTTCGAGCTGGCTGTATGATTGCACGTTACCCCGGCTTTAAAGGCGGTGGTGTGGGTAGTGATGCCTCCGGACTACACTTGGATAATGGAAACAACTCACTATTACCGCAGTCTGAAACACAGCGTGAATTTGGTCAACTGGGATTCTGGTTTCACCTAGAACAGGTAGATGAAGATCAGGCACCACTTCGACTGTTGGCTAAAGAACACGGTCGGGACATGTCTAAATCTAAGCCACTAGTCTGCCCAGCGGGTACCTTATGCATCTTTACCAACTATACCCTTCATTCGGCCAGCGATTACTTGCGGGGGAAAGGACAACGATTTACCTGGGGATTTGGGTTGGGTCGAGCGGATCACTATTGGGAAGGATTCCGCCATTATACCGATAAGGGACAACATGCTGTGTTTTCAGAATTTATCGGCACCCTGTCGGCCAAAGAAAGAGAAGTATTTCGATTTCCTCCGGCTGACCACGCATACTATAACAAGCAAACATTAGCTTTATTGGAGAAGCAGTACCCAGGTTGGAATGCCAGGGATGAATACAAAGCCTCAGAATAAGCCTAGGTACTATCTCGTCTATATTAGGCTGTGCCATTCTGCCTGATGGGGCGTAATGCGAGGTGACACTATTTTGGCATCTGTTCTTTCGCGCTGGAAAATTATCCGACGTAATGTGTGTATCGCCGTGGCCATTAGGTAAGCGCTAAATCAAGCCTACAACACATCAGCAG
>PACG01000144.1 GCA_002699335.1 Candidatus Poribacteria bacterium | reverse complement strand
CCACGTCCTAGTACTGCAATCATACCGATCATAAATCTCAAAAAACTGAAGGCAATGGCATATCTTTTGGACGCTTTCCAAAACTCAACACCTTTAACTAGAGTTAGCTTATATACATCCTTTTTCCAGACTGATGTGATCCTACTGCGTTATTAGCAGCGGTCGCAATCATTCCCCCTACATACTTACATATTACAAATGGGTTTAAGTGTTTTTGGATTGGAAATCTAACTGTCAGCATATTATCTTCCTGATCAAACTTGATAATTTCACCTTTCATTTCATCAAATGCAGGAGGTGGTATTCGAACGTGTTTTTATGTTTTTTCTAGACTGCAATAATCTCCACCATTATATAATGGCATTAAAGTTGGAACTTTAGTATGGTGTCTTGAAAATTAGAGAAATTCTTGATTTAAACAGGCTACTATTAATCTGCCTTGTTAGTTCAGAGGCTGCTGATAAAACCTTAATTCTTTATCTTCCTTTTGACGTAGGAGAAGAAATTCAATGAAAATCTTGGTACTTAGTTTGCTAGGTTTGTTTTTAGTGTTTTGTGGTTTAGCCCAAGCCATTGATGAATCTTTAGTATTGTATTTTTCCTTTGATGAAGGGCAAGGAAACAATGCCAAAGACGGGGCTCTGGCCAAAAACCATGGCAAATATGTTGGGAAACCAAAATGGGTGAACGGAAAACTAGGTAAAGCCGTAAGTTATGATGGAACTGGTGCCTTCGAAATTCAGCATCACAACAGTTTAAATACGCTTAAAGGAAAAGGACACACAGTTAGTTATTGGCTTAACTGGGATGGTCAAGGGGCTGGTTGGTCTCCGTTTATCTCCAAAACAATTGGAGAGAACGATAATTTCCACACTTGGGTTGGAAAAGATGGTGTGTGGGACTATGAAAACAAGCCAAGTGGCCAAACTCATGCAGTCACAAAAATCCCCTTAGATGGGAATTGGATTCACCTGACGGTGACACACGATGGGAAAGAAACCGTTTCTTTTTATATCAACGGTAAGCTTGATAAGGCCACGAATCCTTTGCCAACAGCAATTGGGAATGAGATTAACGTTCTAGTGGGTGACGATGGTAAAGGAAACAAAGGTGCTGGGATTCTGGACGAGCTATCGATTTTCAATCGTGCATTGACGGCAGAAGAAGCAAAAACTATTTATGAAGACGGCGTGGAGCCTTTTCTTGCTATAGNCCCTACTGATAAGTTAACTGTAACTTGGGGAAATATCAANCATGGAGCAAGAGGNATTTCTGCCGATTAGCTGTCATTTTTGGAAGAAGTTTCAGTTCCTTGACCGTGAAGTCACCACTCTTAGAATTAACATGTGGCATGGCGAAGGAAGATGCCACATCAGCGTAAGGAAAGTCCCTCAGGATTCCAACTCAAAATGTGAGCGATATCACTGAATACAGCCTATACTACTGTGAAAGCCAAGGTTCCACACATACATGCTGAAAATCGCTAATCCCTAAATTCCCTCTCAAAAAGAGGAACATGTTAATCCACAATCCCATCATATCGGACATATCANGATGTATCAATTTCAGCTTCCGTCAACCTCCTTGTACAAAAGTTAAAACTAAAATAAAGCCCCATTGAAAAAAACTAAAAGCTTTTAGGTGAATAAGGTCATTTAATTTTAGATCGCAGAAGATTAATGAAATGGAGATTAGTATGTTTCACCTGTGTGAAGATGAAGTTCGGGAATTCTCCCAAGCACCCTTCTGGTTCTGGAATGATGAACTTAATGAAGGAGAGATCAGCCGACAGCTGGATGAATTTCAGGCTCACGGTGTTCATGCTTTCGTGATCCATCCTCGGGCTGGTTTGCCTGAATCCCTCGCTTGGATGAGTATTAGACTTCTAGACTACATGCGATTTGCTATCGCTGAAGCGAAACGGCGGAATATGTGGGTTATCCTTTATGATGAGGGAATGTATCCTAGCGGTTCTTCGGCTGGGCAGGTGGTAGCAGAGAATCCGGCTTTTGCCTGTCGAGGCTGGGTGGCGGTTGACCTAACCACAGCATNCCCTGAGAGTGAGATTCAAGGGGTAAGGATTGATGCTCAATTACAGGTACAGTTGAACGCGACACAAACACTTATTGCTGAGGTCGAGCGCCGTCATGATGGACATCGCCTGGCGATCGTAGATCAGCCTATTCATACGACCATTCGTGGCCTTCATTTCACTGAGAAAGATCCTCCTCGGCGTGAGGATCAGCGTGAGGTTGATGAATGCCATCCTTTGGCAGCCGATCTGCTTAACCCGGATGCCATGATTTGTTTTATCAACAAAGTCTACCAGCGCTATTATGACGAGTTTTCTGAGTACTTTGGNNCNACNATTCGAGCTATATTTACCGATGAGCCCAGCCTCTTGGGCAAACATGATCGACCTCCGGGATGGGTTGTCCGCCCTGGTACGCGCGATGCTCTTGTCCATATAAATCGTTTCTTACAGTACGACTTTACCTTTTACCTACCCACCCTTTGGGACGATCAGGAACCACAGGCCGAAAAATACCGCGCTGACTATAATCGAGCGATCAAGGCTCGACTTGAAGAGACTTACTATGAACCCATCTCAGCTTGGTGCCGTCAGCATGGTGTGCAGTTGGCTGGACATCCAGATGCATCGGATGACATCGGTATTCTACACTACTTTGATTTGCCCGGACAAGATCTAGTGCTTCGTTATGTGGAACCAAACAAGATGACTGCCTTAGAAGGAGGGCATTCCACTATGGGAAAGTGTGCAAGCTCGGCCATGGTTCATCTTGGNGCTAGGCGTAACAGTAATGAATTCGCTGGTGCCTATGGTCACCAGCTTACTTTTACNGAGTATCGTTGGCTGGCACTTTGGTTATTGATCCGNGGCTGCAATCTTCTCATTCCTCATGCTTTCTACTACTCCATTCGTGGCCCCCGCATTGATGAGCGTCCACGAGATGTAGGTCTCCACAGTCCGTGGTGGGGAAATTACGCACGTTTCTCCGACCTNACTAGNAAAATCTGTTGGTTGAATACAGATAGTCAGCANGTTTGTGGAACTGCCATTCTTGGTCTAAGCGACTTTCTTCCTTGGGNGGCGGCAAAGGTCTGCTTTCAGCATCAGCATGACTTTAACTACCTGACCATCGGGGACCTATTGAGACGAGTCGAACGGACTGAGGATGGCCTTCAAATTGCCGATATGACCTATCGGCTGCTTATTGTTGAGTCTGTGGTTATGGATCGACTTTCTGGAGAGGAAAGGAATCTGATTGCGGACATTGAATCTCAAGGACAAGTGTTGCGGTGGAANGGTGTGGAAGAAACTGATGGCTTTCTCGAGCACCTTTACTATATAGACCCCACTCCATTTGTTTTTACTCCATCTTCTCNTGATCTTCGTATTCGTTACGTTTATAAAGGAAGTGTTGCGTATCTCATTCTCTTTAATGAAGGGGAGGNTGAGATTCAGACTCGACTGAGNCTAAAGGATTCTTCCCTTTTAGGAAACGGTGTGTTAGTCAATATGGATACNGGACAGGAGGAGCCATGGCAGAGCAATGTCTCTATACACCTCTTGCCNCATGGGTGTGCTGTTTTGGCGTTGCTCATAGCAACCCATTCCGCATAGGGATGGTGGCTCAGGTTATGAAGAAGTGAGGCCGGAATAAGTTGTCAGCTTCTTAATACTTTAGTTGGGGCATTAAAAAAAGGGCCACCCAAAGCACTGAAAGCAGTTGAGGAATATCAATCCCGACAATAATATTCTGGCAGTGGTACATACAAAGCGTCAGGTATTGCATAAGTATCAGTAGCTAGTTCTGAAGAGCAAGCCAGCATTCNTACTTCTGACAAAGTCTTGGGATAGTAGGTTGTATTTAAGTTAAAAACTTGAGTACAAGGACTACAGATAAAACATCATTCATTAAAAATTGCATAAAATAATGTCTTTACTACTACAAACAAATTGTGTTGAAGTTTGGAACCTATTCTAAATTCTAACTGAAAGATCTGCGGGGTAAAAAGTTCTTAATTACCTGTCTCTGAGTGACGAAAAACTACTCTGTTGTGACCAGGATCATTGGCTGTTTCCAAGAATTTCGTCCAAGTTAGGGTATAGTTTTCGCTGGAAGTCGCGTTGCAACTGCCGTTCGTGCAGATGCAGATCCATGAAGTCCAATAGAGCTGTGTAATCCTCCAGCAGATGGGCGTGTCCACTTTCACGATAAGCCCAACCAATAGCCTCTTTTTTGCCGAGCATCTGATAAGCTCGTTGGGCAGACAGAGCAGCAGCGTAGGTCCCAGCTGGATTGGCGCTATGGTCTTCGTATGCTTCGGTGAGCAACAGCCCCCGGGGGGCAATGAGTGCGTGCAGATAGTGATTGTCGTATGGCAGTTCGGTGTCACGGTAGCGATGGGCAGCAAACTCCTTACCGAACCAAAAAATGTTGCCAGAACTAAAGAAACTGTCAATGACTTCGCTACCTTTCATTTTCAGGCGGTTCAGCCCCGCCCCGCCAATACCAGAGTTATTGGGGTTAGTAATAGCAATTCGTTCATCTGTAGCACCCGCTAGAAGTACGGTTTTGCCACCTCGAGAGTGCCCCGTAATGGCAATGGCTTCGCTTCTTACTTCTTTGAGAGTTATCAACGCATCTACGCAGCGGTGAATGGCCCAAGCCCAGGCAGGGCAAACGCCGAATTCAGCCTCAGGAAAGAACCGATAGAGGCCGGTAGTTCGATAGATATCCTTGTTATCGGCGGCGGCTTGGGTGCGGTCGACGCTGGCGGCGATGTTGCCACGCTGCAGGATACTATGGATGACTTGATCATTGAAATAGCGCCAACAACCATCACCATCTAGGAGAACAGGAAAAGGACCGTCACCGGGCGGTATCCAGAGCGATAATGTTAGAGAAATCGCGTGGCTTCCGGGGAATCGGACATCGACTTCGTAGGTTGCGTACTGGACGCCAGGCCAATCGCGAATCCTGCTGTTGGCACGGCGGATGATATCAACGCTTTCATGCCGTGGTGGCATGCCACCGAATTCATGTGGGATGATAGTATTAGCTAGTTCTTGACGCCGACGGAACCAGACATTGGCATCGACAGGTGAGCCATCATCAAAGACGAACAGATCAGGTTTTAGATGCATTATTCCCTCTTTTGGTTTGCAGTATGAAAGTGTTTTTTATATGTCATACATCCGGTCGTCCAAATCAACGTCCGGCATATCAGTTGCCCTTTGAGACTCAAACTGCGGTGCTTGATTTTGCATTCTAGCACGATTTCGGTATCGAGGTAAAGCGGTGGGTTTGCTGACAGAAATTGGAGTTGACGAGCCGGCTGTCTATATCGGGCCCTACCTTTTTTTAGATAGAGCTGCTATGCTACGCCGTCTTGGAACCTGCTCTTTTGTCCTGGAAAGTTATCTGAAGCGTATGTACCATCATGGCTAATGCCAGGCTTATATGATAGGAAATATCCCATTCAGCGGGATACACCAAGTTTATTTGGAAATAGGTAGGATATCGGTCTTCACTTGATGAACTTTACTCGGATAGGTTCGTCCCCGAATCCACATCACCGCTTGACCACGCCCTTCATGTTCAGGACTAGACCATTCGGCTTGTGCACTGAGGTAGTGGGCTATATAACTACGGCGAAAACGTTGGCTGTGGTTGTCCGTACTTTTATGCAACAGATGGCTATGAAACCAGATGACGCCTCCCGGAGGGATTTCTACAGGTACGCCGTCTTCGTTGCGAACACCATGTGCTAATTTGAACTCCCTCTGTTGAGATCCCTCGAGATCATCGTGCTGAAAAATATCCTTTTTATGGCTNCCAGGAATCACGTAAAGACAACCGTTTCNCTGATCAGCTGCGTCGATNGCCGTCCAGGTACCTATAGTTGTTTCTGTCTGAAACCGGCTACGAAAGTAGAACTTATCCTGATGCCAAGGGAATCCTAACCCTATTTCTGGCGCTTTCCAGATGAAGAGGTTATTAATACCCAAGATATCTGGCCCTAGTAGATCAACTAATGGATCCGTTAATCGGGGATCACGTGTACGAGATAGGAATTCGGTAGAGTAGTTACTCGGATGGTGAATTTTGTGCATGGCGTAGATACCCGANCGCTCTGCTTTACNGTCTTCAATCAACGCATTACGGTCAACATGTGCGATAGGAAACGGGCGCTTACCATCAACAATATCTTCCGCCACTTGACGTAGCAGATCATTCTCTTCCGCGTTAAAGACACCAAGACGAATCAGATAGCCATCGCGATCCCATCGAGCNAATTCGTCTAAACTGAGCCGAAACTGCTGTTCTGTTACTTTGTTGTCAACCACTATTTGTNCAACCTTCGCGGATATTTCCTNCGAACAAGATTTACTCATCTCCTAACTAAGTCCTTTCANTTGTNCGCAAGGCTAATTCCCAGCGTTTTATAACAGTTTNGTGACAATTCACCCTAGCGTTANTAGTATTTCCCACAGCCTTGATTTGACCGNTGCCCTCGCTGAAAAAACGTGAACCTCTAATACCCTCTACAAACTNANAGCTTCACCAATCGCGTAGCTATAGTCATCGACATACTGGATTACCTGGCAGTGTTTGTATTTAGTTTCTACTTTTAAGAGTTCTGTTATAAATATTCATTTTAAATCTTTTTTAAATACTGGAATGAGAAGTAACCACATTGAGAATGTCCAAATATAATATCCAAATGTTAAAACCTCAACACCCAACATAAAAATTGTCGCTGTGGAACTAATTACAGCTAACACTTGAAGTGCTTTAATAAACGCTGGCACTATTCTATCACGCAACCACGTTAATAATAAAACGGGTATTGCTACCATTGTCGCGTTAGCTAGTGTCCACCACATTTGGCATAATGCTACAAANTGTTCAGATGGAGAGGCATCCCAAAATCCCGGTAAGTTAATGGCATTACTCCATAGACTTAACCCCANCATAAAACATTCATAACCAAGTAAACTATCACATGCAGGAACAAAAAAAGACACCATATATATTAGCAATGTAGTGATTGCAAACTTAGTTCTCATATAGCCAATCCTCGTGCCGTTATTGGTATTTTCCGCAGCCTTGATTTAACCGTTTGCTTTCGTCGCTGAAAAACTGAGGGTGTCGCTACAGATTGAGATGCTGAGCGAACTCTACATTTTCGGGGTAAAGCGGTGGAGGCAAGGGAGAGTTTTCCCGCTGGGTTGCCTCCCACGAGATATCAGGTGGGTACTGACTAAACCCAACAGGGTTATACAACATGTTNTAGATATCCACGCAATAGACAACCTGTATATCCAGCCTTACCACGGGTAAATGACTCAGTTAACTACGCTAAAATCTGGTATTTTGAACCTACAAGGCTTAACTATTAAGCCGATTTTTGCGTTAATTTTCCAANCTCATATTCACAAAAAATGCCCGATAATAATACCGATCAGGAATTTTTCTTTGTTTTAGGACAAANCCTTTCTAACTTTAGTCTGGTTTTTTCTTGGTCAGATACAAATTACCTTTGGGAATAGAAAAAATAAAGGCTGTAACAGCGGAGGCCGAAATCCTAGAGTCGCTCCCATAACCAGCGTTATCACGATTGGGCTGGTAGTAAAAACTGCCATCATAACACTCCGCAAGTATAAACCACCACCGATTGGCAACCATCAATTTATTGAAAGAATTGGGCAAAATGCTAGCACCAACCGCAGTGTAACCCATACCCATTATTGGAGACCCATGGGTATCAGGAAAACTCTGCGGATGCCGTCCGATTACCTCAGCTTGTAGACGTGCTTTTTGCCTGTAATGGTTACCTTGGTAAGGACTCAATTGGTGCGCAATTGCCGAAGCCCCAGTTCGTCCCATATCGGCCCAATCATTTTCACCTGCTGATTGGTCTTTGTACCAGATATAACCGTTGGTACCTGCTGATCTCTGCAGGAACTCATAGGCCGCTTGGTGTCGGGCTTGATCAATGTCAATTCCACAGCGATGCATTAGAGCAAAAGCTAATGCTCCTTGAGCGGTTAGCATACTTATCGGCCCGTAGCCTTCAAATCCCGGGTTGTGCCCCCAACCACCATGTGAATCTGTTTCATCTTTAGGGTAGGCATGTGGGTGCGTCTCTTTTGCTTTAGGGTCTATTTGGTTCATATTGATATATTGACTGGAGATCAGAAAGGCGTATACATCTTTAAGTTCCTTCAGAACCCATTTTTCTCCTGTGGCCAGATAATATTCGCTCATCACGATAGCGGCAGCCATGTAACGCCAATTGATTAACCAAGAGTCATCTTCCGCTTTGGTGGTTTCGGCATGCATCTTCACATTTTTTTTCACCGCTTCCAGATGGCTCTCCTGTCCGCTAGCTAACAGTGCCAATGGCGCAAAAGTGTCTTGTGGAGGAATCCCCCAAGAACCATCTTCACCCTGATGTTCGACTAGATAATCGCACAGTTGTTGCCGAACCTTCTCTGTTTTTTGACAGTTGAATGGAAAACTATGAGAATAACCTCCATTGTCTTGCCCAACATCAAGCACCACTATTTCAGTTTGGCCTTGCCGAACGAGGGTAATGGGCAACAAACCCTTTCCCGACCGGGCTTGACAATTTTCTAACGCAGTAGCAAACTCTAGAATGGGGCCATCAGGTCCAAACTTATCCATCCCGTAACCGTTTTTGTGCGCGGTTGTGAACAACTGATAATTGACACCAACAAGTATATCATTAGGGTGAATCTTCCCCCAAGCAGGCGAATTGTTAAAGACATATTTGACTAATAGATGCTTGGGTGCTTCAGCTATCAGTTGCACACGAATGCCTGTAATACCCAAATTGTAGTACCATCCTCCGACTTCGGCGTCGGGACCTGTCTCAGCCTTCCGGTTCCAGGGACTACCGTTACCCAAATAATGAACCTGAGATTGAATTGAAAGAGTGAGAACCAATGTAAGGAAGATGCTTAGCAACAAGGAAATTGCTTGTCGCTGGAATATAGAAAAAATCATCGTTAACTTTCCCGATAGAGAGATGTGTTTCGTTTTGACAAGCGATGACGCCTTATTTTCAAGAGTCAAATGGATGATCGCCGTCATTTTTATCGCAATCAAGTTTGCCTGCCCATAGAAGCTAACTTCGAAGCAGACGCCTCATACAGTATCAGGCTGATTTTCAGCCTTTTATAACAGTTAGGTAACAATGCATCTGATTGTTATCTGCATTTCAAGCAAATCAAACATATTTTCATCTTTAGCGCGAATTCGACTCTCAAGGAACCAGCTTAGGGATTCTACCACAATTACCGCATTGAGGTAAAGTGGTGGGGTTGCTAATAATAATTAGTGGTACATTGCTAGCGAAAAAACAGGAATCAACACTAGGTTCACATAATGCGTTTTCATATCCGCAATTGTTCCTACTTAAAAAAATAATATATTATAGTGAGTATTTATAATTATGGGTACTAAGGATTCTCTATAGCGTAGCGGACTAAAATGGGTAGAAAAAATGAAGCGATATGAACATGCACTACGAATACATTGAAGTGGGAAATGGAGGCCACATTAAGTCGGTGATAGAAAAACTACCAGAGATGTTTATCTCCTTCGAAAAACACCGTCACTAGCCAGTCGAAAGAGTTGATTATTAACCTTAAGTCTCATCAGAAGACGGGTGTAGCTTGAAGTAGACGGAGCGGGGTTATCAGTCAACTCAATTATTTCAACGCTCGTGTTGCATTCAAAACTGCAACCAACGCCACTCCCATATCCGCAAAGACCGCGCCCCACATAGTTGCGATGCCAACGAGACCGAGTACGACAAACACGCCTTTAACAGCAAAAGCCAATCCTATATTCTCCCAGACGATTCGGCGGGTTTTTCTACCAACGGCTATCGCTTCAGCAACTTTGGAGAGGGCATCTGTCATTATGACAACATCGGCGGTGTCGATTGCTGCATCTGAGCCAACGCCACCCATCGCGATGCCAACATCGGCTCTGGCAATTGCCGGGGCGTCGTTGATACCATCACCAACGAAAGCAATCTTACCGTTTTTTTTGGATTGCTCAATCAGTTTCTCAATCGTACTCATTTTATCTTCAGGGAGCAACTCAGCACGGTAGTCGTCCAAACCGAGTTGTTGAACGACACTCTTAGAGGTCAGTTGGTTGTCGCCGGTCAACATGATAGTCCTTTCAATTCCAAGGGCTTTCAGGTCACGGATCGCCTGTGTTGCATCTTCCTTAATCTCGTCGGCGATGACAATATACCCCGCATACAGATTATCGATGGCGAGGTGGACGACGGTTCCATCGACTTTACAGAGGTCGTGTTCAATAGCGTTTGCATGCAACAAGGCATCATTTCCCGCCAGAATAACCTGATTGTTTACCTTTGCCCGAACCCCGCATCCCGAAATCTCTTGGTAATCCGAAACCGGAGTAATTTCTCCATGATATGCTTCTAGAATCGATAGGGCAATCGGGTGATTAGATTGCGATTCAACGACCGCAGCCAGTCGAAGGAGTTCTGCTTTGGAGAAACCTTTCTGCGGAGCAATCTGCGTAATCCGAAACACGCCTTTGGTCAGGGTGCCCGTTTTGTCAAAGACAACGGTTTTGACTTGGGTAAGAACATCAAGGAAGTTAGAGCCTTTGATCAAAATCCCTCGCCGCGAGGCACCTCCGATACCACCAAAGTAACCGAGCGGAATGCTGACGACCAGCGCACAGGGACAGGAGATGACAAGAAGTACCAGCGCACGGTAAATCCATATTGAAAAGCTTGCCCCCAATAGTAACGGTGGAAGCAGTGCAACTGCCAATGCACCAAACACCACAACAGGTGTGTAGGATTTGGCAAAGGTTGTGATGAACTTCTCTGTCTCTGCTTTTTTGCCGGTTGCGTTCTCTACCAGATCTAAAATCTTGGTGATTGAGGATTCTGCAAGCGGTTTGGTGACTTTGACCGTCAGCGTTCCTTTTTTGTTAATCATACCCGCTAAGACGGTTTCACCTACTTCTATCGGGAGCGGCACAGGTTCACCCGTCAGCGCAGAGGTATCCACTTGCGAACTTCCTGCGATCGCCTTACCATCCAGCGGAATCCGTTCGCCTGGTTTCACCAGAACTGTATCCCCAACTATCACTTCTTCTGGTTTGACCTTTTGTAACTTTCCGTCAATCATCAAATTGGCGGAATCAGGGCGGATTTCCAACAGAGACTTAATCGAGGATCGAGAACGACTTACTGACAGGCCTTGGACGAACTCGCCGATCTGATAAAATAACATGACGGCGACGGCTTCTGGAAGTTCATGAATTGCAACCGCGCCAAGGGTCGCACTGGTCATCAAGAAATGTTCGTCGAATACCTTTCCACGAAAGACATTCCGTCCTGCATTCGAGAGCACAGTCCATCCACTCAGCAGGTATGCGGGGATAAAGACGAGGTATTCACCGATGCTGTAAGGGGTTGAATGAAGTCTGTTTTTGAAGATCAAGCCAACGAAAAACAGAACCACCGCAATACTGACTAAAACAAGTTCGCGTTTTATGTCGAAATCCGTTTCTTCGTCAGATTCAGCATCGGAGTGTTCGGCGATTTCGACATCGGGCTCAACCTGCTTGATGACGCGGCGAATTGCTTCGATAGGATTATCTGTGTCCAGCGCGAGGACTGAAGTAGCGAAATTCAGTTCGGCGGCGTGAACACCACCCAGTTTTCTCAGGTTTTTCTCAATCTCCGCCGCACAGTTTGGGCAATCCAAGTCTTTCAAGCGATATTTCTTCATCTTTACTCTTTATCTTGGGGATACTATGCCCATTTGAGATGTAGTTGTTGCCCCTTTTTGAATGGAAAATACGGCCTTCACTAGTCCTTTGCCAAAGCCCTCAGCATAAAGCTTTGAATTTCGACAAAAACGAGGCAACCAGTTTAACACCACACCT
>PACG01000143.1 GCA_002699335.1 Candidatus Poribacteria bacterium | reverse complement strand
CGTGATAATTGCCATCAGCCTTTCTATCTTCATTTTGCCAGCTACTTTCCACATGTTCCCTTGCATACCCCTTGTCGATGGTTACTAGAAAAATACCGGCATAAGAATCCTTCCCTCACCAAGCAGCAAATCACCTATGCCGCCATGGTGGAAAGCATGGATCATTATATTGGCCATATCCTTCAGGAATTGGAGCGGCAAAGTTTAGCCTCAGAAACACTGGTCATTTTCACCAGCGATCACGGTGGCGATCCCAGACATGATATAACCGGTCCCTACCGAGGTTGCAAATGGACACTATATGAAGGAGGGATTCGGGTGCCCCTTATCATCAGATGGCCACAGGCATTGAAGCCTAACCAAGTATGTGATCAACCTGTTGGGGGCATTGATCTGATGCCGACCCTTTGTGATTTANCTCTCATCGATCAACCGGAAACCTGCGACGGCACAACACTGGCTCCATTGTTGATGGCAGGGGAGCAAATTGGGCGATCAGTTCCTCTGTTTTGGCATTTTCCCTACTACCATCCAAAGATGGGTTATCAGGGAACAACTCCCTGCGCGGCTATTCGCAGCCAGGATTGGAAATTGATACATTTTTTCGAAGATCAACGCTCTGAACTGTATCAGTTGGAGTCAGACACAGCGGAAAGCAATGATCTGGCCCGTCAAGAATCCAAGACCAGCAGCCATTTGGAATGCCAGNTGTTCTCAGAGTTAAGGCAGAGGAATGCCAGATGGCCTCAACAGAATCCGGATTATCTAGATTTTTAGGCCATTGGATGCGGTCCAACTCTGGCCCCGAGGTTGGTGTGCCAGATCAGGAGCTAAACCACACTCACTGATATCCGCGGAATAGATAACTGGTGTAGGGGGTAATCAGGCGGGTATCAGCGGTCCTAGCTAGCACCCATTTTCTCATCCCTGGGTCTCTCAGATATTCAGCAGATTATTTTGACGCTTGGTTTGCTTGGCTAATCTGTGCTAAGATGAATTAGTGNGATACCTAAGTCATTCCTTCCGCTGCGGCGTTGTTCCGTGAAATCCCAGGTTTGAAATTAAAGAAATACATTGCTGGTGTATAGAATTATTAAGTACTAGCATGGTACTTTACCAGAAAAAGNAACAAAATGACCCAACTTAAAATGCAATCGACAGCAAAACGAATCGAACCCCTGCTGCCGGGAGACGATAGCCCTATGTTANTCCAGCAGGCTACNCCCAACACGCGTACCTACATTCACCCTATTTTGATGTCTAGAGGACACGTGGTTTTGACGGAAGATACGCCAGATCATCACCCTTGGCAACACGGCCTTTACGTCGGACNGAATGATGTTAACGGTATCGGTTTCTCGACAGAAGGATTGTAGGAGAGCCGCAGAAGTAAGGGCGGTACCTTTCTCCGCAACCCATCGTTGGAACAAAGATAGATCAAAATCAGGCCAATTGGACAGTTTCCAGCCAGTGGTGTGATCAAACGGTATGCCTATGTTAACAGAAACTCAGACCTAGTGTTTCACCCACCACCGTGACACCTACGATATGGACCTGTGTTGATCGCTTTCCGTTGCCATCGACCTCNCGTTTGGGCAATATGCTTACGGCGGGCTTTTCCTGCGCATGCCATACAAAANGGAACTTGGTGGTGAAGCGGTGAACAGCCAGGGACAAATCAACAAACAGGCTGAAGGTCAATAGTCCCTTACTTAGCGCTGCGCGCCAATTTACTGAGGCTTCTAGTTCCCCTTCGTCTCCANGTCCTGACGTTCGCCTGCCTGGGCGGAGTGCCTAGCAGTGCTGGAAATCAAGGGGGCAAACCTCGATGACGAGGGCCGAGCGTAACTAACCTGGAAGGTCCGGGTAGAAGCACGACGTCACCTCCCGAAGGGCTGGAAGGTGATGACACGAGACGACATGAAGGTTCTGCTAGAGGCGAGCAGAACCTTCCTCACAGCATGTTAATCGGACTGCGAGGTCGAGGTGGGCCGACTACTTGTTGCGGATTTGGTCGTCGCTGGGGAGATGGTCAGGTTTCGGAGCAAAAACGCTCCCCTGGCGAGTGTAACTTTGGTTTTGAAGCACGCCTTCGCGAAAGCGGACAGATGGTTTCTGCGTGGTATTCTGCTCATGCTTTATCTCCTGTCTCTGGGTTAATAATACCCGGTTGTTGAGCCGGATTTGCACTTGTCGGACTGTACAGTTTTCCAATGCCACCTCTTTCAAGAAGCATACCCATCAATCCAAGGTTGACGTCCTACTGGATCTAAAAAGTGATTTCTGCCGAAATGAAATTGGAACGGTGCAGTAAAGTATCATTGATCCAGGCGTAATCCAGCCTGACTGTGGTGAATTGGAATGGGTAAGACAAACTAGCACCGACCGTCCAATCGCCGTTGGAATTCCCGANACGTAACTGAAAGAGGTCGTTAACGGGCAACTCAACACCCAGTGAGCGAGTCAAAATCCGCTTGCCATTGATTGACCATCCTGAGAGGCCTAAATCGAGGCTGAAGGTTAACCCCGACCGTTGCCGCTGGATTCGATAGGCCAATCCGAGTGTCACGCGCTCAAAATTGAGATCGGTCTGATCGTTTTGAAGCAGTAGCCCAATTTTTAGAGCTGGCCTCGGTTGAGTCAGCAGTGCCAGGTCATAAGCGGGATTGTAACCAAAGACCTGATAGTGGTCACTCGGGTGGCGACGCTGAAACTTAAGGCTGCCTCCGACAGCCAGATAAGAACCAATCTGTCGCGCCAGGGCGTAGTAAGTATAATCCGGGTCTCTGGTCGGAACACCGAGTGCAATCTTGTTTCCCCAGAAGAAGGCGGTTTCTCGATAGGTGTAAGCAATCCCCTTGGGATCAAAGCCGTATTCGGAACGGTCAAAAAGCTTGTTCATGCCAAAGACCTTGACTCCTTGCCACTGAATTAAACCGGCCGGATTCCAAAAACCCGCGGTTGCGTCGTCGGCCATCGCGGTGAACGCATTGCCCATACCGATCGCTCTGGCACCAACATAGAGGGGTTGAGCTATTTCAAAAGGCCTGACCCCGTCTGATGAGGGTGCGGTAAGCAGAAATATGGCCGGACGCTGCTCTGCACGAGTTGATGCGAATACAACATAACAAGATAAGAGTAGGATCAGGCTTAGACAGGCTGTCGTCATTGGAGATGCAGGCTGACTCCTCCGGGGCAGCATCTGTTTCTGCGCCTCCATCCTTGTGCTCTAGTCTCTTAACTGAAACCGATAGGGTAACTGAATCCGGACACTGATTTTGGTTTTTCCTTGTCGGGCCGGCCGGAAACGGGTCGATTTAAGNGCTTGAACAGCGGCTTGATCGCAACCAAACCCCATACTACCGACCACCTGAATATCAGTGGGAATCCCGTCAGTGCCGATGGTGGCTTCCAGCAAAACAACCCCTTCCTTCTGCGCCTGGCGGGCTAGCTCTGGATAAACAGGTTGTACAGGGGTGATAACTGATGGCTTCCGGGTCGCATCCTTCAGATCTGCAACCATAAAGTCGGTTGGGTCAAGGTCCAGGTTTGGATCCGCCGTAGCAAAATCAACCTTAGGTAGAACTGCTGTGCGCACCCGTTTGGGAGCNATCTGAGGCGACGGGGTTTTCATCCGTGCCGGTCGTTGCTCGATCGTTAGCGGGCGTGTTAAGGCCCGCATGTCATCAGATGCCATTAAGAGCGGAGTATCGGTCGGGGCTAACAAACCTGTAGAGGTGGACGAGGTGGGAAGTTGAACGGCGGTCTCGACTCTCTGTACTTTTTGTTGGATTGGTACCGTCTCCAGTTTGGGTTGAGGACGAATTGGCTTCACCGGACGTTTCGGCAACCGGCGTNGGAGCACTGGTGGCTTAATATGGGCGATATTAGCCGCGACGGCGTCTTTCTCTTTTAGATTCTGTTGTACCATGTAGATGGTTCCCAGAAAGGCGAAAATAGCGTGGAGGATGAGCGAGATTAAGAATGGGAGGGGCAGTCGATGCTGCATTGATATTATCCCGTCACCTCAGAAGAATGGATTAAAATCTAAGAGTTAATTAAGGATNTATTGTCGAAAATCTGAGAGCCGATGAAAGGTGATGCGATTGGCATCGTGGTAATTGTGTGCGCCGTCGTAAGCGGTCCGAACCAAATAAATCAAATCCCNCTCATCGAATTGCCAGTCAACATACTGAAAGCCGNTCAGCNGGNCCGACTCAGCAAAATCNAGATCTGAATCATCCTCAATCAGTGTNAGTTTGNGCTGCCAATTGATCAGATCTGTNGAANCANAAAGCGAAAGTTNGTTCCTTTGCGCTGGAAAGTTAGGATCAGTATTATTGTTACTCAAGGTCAGGTAGAGTTGGATCGACGGATCGTAGCGGATGGTAAACTTGGACATGCCACCGGGGAAATCAATGAAACCGGTAGCTGGGTCAAAAGAGACCTGCCTCCCCCCTTCTTCAACTTTGACGATGGCGGCTTTGTCCACCAGTGGCCGTGAATTGAAACGGAGGATATTCCAGATCTCGTCGTTCGGGGAGATGACGATATTGCCCTCTAACCAACCGGGTTTTTCTAGCGGTGTATCCGTATGGCTCCATTCATCAGGAATCCATTCCGGATCAAAAGGGATTTTGTTACTGACGGTCCAACTCTGGGCTGAGAGCAAATTGGCATCCACCTCAGCTGAAATAGTGAAGGATTGAAAGCCGGTTCCCCAGACACAAGGGGTACAGTCTTCAAAGGCCCGATACAGCCGGCGATTCTTTTCGACCACCGGCATTGGTGCACAGTGATAGTTAGGTGGTTCTCTAAAGGCCCCTCCGGCCAACAGTAGGCCTGAGTTGGTATCTTTGGGATATGTCCAGGTAAAACCACCATCTGTAGATCGGTGAATGACAATCGAGCCGTACTGCTGAGAACACCCCAGTAGGTAGACGTCTCCTCGATGTTTGAACAGCGTACTCCAAAAGGCGTTGGCAATGTGGGTCGTATTCTGCCAGCTTTGACCATTGTCCTCTGAACGGTAGACGCTGGTCAGGTGTTCTTCCTGTTGATGGTTTTTTGGACAGCCTTTACCAAAGTAGTCGTGGGTGGCCAGGAGAGTACCATCGTCGAGACGTATTAGGCTGGGGCTACCAAGATAGGTACGAGTGCGCGAATCTTGAAATTTGACCTGATTGAACTTCATCAGACAGACTCTAGAGTTGAGGGTCTCGATATACCCTTTATACCTCCCTGTTAGCTGGGGAGAGCCTAACACCGAGCAAGCCCCGGAGTCAAGACCAACTCTCAGAAATAGATGATTGCACCTAAGAAAATTAGGGACAGGGGATCAAACTTCGAAGGTCTCTAAACCAAACATCAAAGAGTGAAAGTGATAGGCCTTATTTCGTAGCCGACAGGTATTTGGACAGAGTATCGACGTTTTGAATGAAGGTTNGGCAATTGACGATTTCTCTGCTAGGGTCGTCTTTCCCATGATANTTTAATCGGTTGGTTTCAACCCAGGCGCCCCGTTCGTCCAGTTGACGAACCACTTCGATCGCTTTATTTGCTAGCGATGATGACCGGGGATAGGGCGTTGATTCTGGCATCATTTGCAACTGATCTGCCCCGGAGGCGAGTACCGCTTCATATTGCTGGCGGATAGAGACCAGGCCCGACGAAACTTTGAAAGCGTAGTGGNTAGGGAGATCACCATCTGTATAAACCAACTCATACTGACGCGTGAAGTAAAGAGGGTGGTTGGTCTTCAGTTCATAGAATCGAGCCAGTCGTCCATCGGGCAGGAGCGATGAGGCCAGATAGTCCAGCGCGGAGGGAATAGGTTCCAGATACTTTTGTTGGCCTGTGCGCCTATAGAGTTGGATCAGCGTCCTCATCACGCCCTGTGATTCTCCCCCGGTGATGGACGGCGGCTCAAACTTTCTGGCCCAAGACGGTTGGCACTGTGAGTTGTACTGTTGCGCCCAGGCTGGTTGAGGCGCAGGCATTTGGGCTAGGATAATAAAGTCACCCGCCTTGAGGGCAGCCTGTCGATATGTATCCTGGCTGTAGATCTCTGCTGCATCCAGCATCAAATGGANGGTATCGGCGATGGTATTGTCATTAAAGGTATAGAAAGCTCTATAGTCCTGGTGGGGATAGGCACGGGACCAAATATCCGGATAGCTAGCGGGGAGCACCGGAAAACCAGCCGGGTCAGGTNAGGATGAAAAGCGTTGGGGCCAAGCGCCATTTGGATACTGGGCTTTCAACAGAGACTCTAATCCAACCAGAGCCGAATTGTGAATGGCTTGATGCCGAAACTGAAGCACTCGATCTAAACGAATCAGAAATGAGAGGGCCGACTGAGTGGTATTATCGTCCAAGGTGGTGGTATTTCGTTTTCCTGCAACCCCATCGTTGCTTAGATAGGCATACTTTTTTCGTTTCTCAGGATCGAATTCGATCCGATAATCCCAACCTCCTGATGCCAGTTGCCCGTTGACCAGAGCCAGGCCGGTTTCAACTGCGGCTTCTAAATAGTAGNCATCCTCTGCCCGCTGGTAAGCACGCAGATAGACTGCCCCAATGGCGGGGGTACCCGGTGGTTGTACCCAAACGGTGGAGGCTGAGGCCTTTCCTTCGCCTTCTCGTTTCTTGAGATCACTTGAATATCGCCACAAGTANCCGCCTTCAGTTGCAACCCGGGCCCGAAAAAATCGAACCGCTTTTTGTAGGGCATTCGCTGCTTGCGGATGTGTTAGCTCTTCAGCCGCCATTGCGGATAGCGTCCAGATCAAAAAAAGCCCAGTTGCCAGTTTTAGTAGAAACCACCGGTTAATATCGTTTCCCATTCCTGCTCTTTCCGTCCGAAAAAAGATTTGATACTTTACTCCATGGGATTCTAATGTACAGGATCTAAATATGTGTGTCAAGCTATCACCTAAATCTTTTAGCAGGATGACAGTCGCTAACCTTATCGGTTGAAAAAGGTCCAAATCGGTCCTCACCGGATGATTGAGCGGCTTTCATGATCCTCCGTGCAACAANTACTTAAGTGACAACAATGGCTGTCGCAATTACGAACGAAAAAGGCCATGGTCACCATTGGCGNACAAAGGTAACCCATCAACTTTGGNCGGCGCTAAACTATTGTGCACGAGGAATCTATCAAACAGTTCAAATGGTTGTTATTGCGGCTGTGAAGATACTCCGGTTATCCTCAATGTACGCAGGGGTCATGCTTTGATGGTAACGACGACGATCTTACTAACGCTGGCCCACCTCAAAATGCTGGAGCAGACCAAAACAGAAGAGGGTAGGGCAGTTTTCATACTCCACTTCGTTGTCGATTAGATCACGTAAGCTGGATAGGGCATCCTGTGTTGTTAAATCTACCACTTGATGAGGACAAAGCTGGGTAGCCAATTCAGCCACAACCCCGGTTGTTCGCCCTCGACTCAGGATTGAGATTTGCGGTAGATCATGTCGCTGACAGACCCAATCGATAATCGCACAAAGTTGAGCCGTTTGGAGCCCCAGACCTCGCAGCCCGACAGTCGAGATTAGCATAGCTACTTGTGAGGTGCTCATTTCGGCCGGTACGGCGCGCCCTGTTAAGAAGAGATCTACTACAATCACCGATCTTCCTGGCCGAAGTAGATCTGTTAAATCGGGGATTGTTGCCTCCATACCTTGATCTGCAATCAATAAAATCGTTTCGCTTTCGGACCCGGTAGCGGGTCTAAACTCACAGACAGGCGCAATTAGCCCGCTATCAAATATCAGTTGGCCACTTGCTCCATCGGTGTTTCCCTCAAGCAGTGTCTCGACAACCTCGGTTTCCTGGAAACAGAGAATATCTTGCAGACTGCCTTCTCCAGCAGATCCAACCTTCTCAAGATTCTCCATGAAATCGGTAGCCAAGGTTCGAAAATTGGCCGTCTTTTCTGGCAGACCAACCACCAGTTCCTCAAAAGAGCAGATTTCGCTCTCGCAGGGGATATCCTGATCTTTTATCAGTCTTGGTGCAAAGTGTTGGTTCAAGAAACGGTACAACTGCTCCCGATTATCCCGGTCGTAGTTGTGGGTGCCAGGATTGATGTTTTTGTAATAGGNGAAGGTCGCTTCACTCTCGATGTTGTCGATCGAAGCATAGACTGTTTTTATGGGATCGTACACGGTCGGCTTGGCACGATCAGCCACAAAACAACAATCGTCCCGCTCGTTGTAGATCAGCAAGGCAGGACGTGGGGATAACATAGCCGTCAGGTGAGTGTAATCAGATAACGCTACCAGATCGGTTGGATTCTGTTCCAGATCTCCGATGTCACCGCGATGTGCCAGTCGATTGGCGATATCAATGTAACCTGCATTCGGCACAATCAGTGTGATTCGAAGGTCTAAAGCACTCAGCATTATAGTTTGCCAACCACCTCCAGAAAGCCCCGTCATCCCAATCTGTTTTCGGTCTACCTGTGGATGCTCCCACAACAGATCTAAGCCGCCTCTCATAGCGAGATAAAAGACCGACAACCCACTCACGCCACATAGATCTAAGTAAGCCAACCGATTGTGCTTGTAATTTGGAGCTGACAATTCACCACAGGAAAACCACTCCAGGTGAAGGGTTACAATTCCTCGTTTTGCCAGATTGATGCAACGCCTCTGAACAAATCCCGTTGATTTACCCGGATAACCGATGTGTCCATTGACGCTAAGCACGGCAGGCATTCGAGACTCCGGTTCCGGATCCAACGATTGTAGAGGGAAATAGAGCAGTCCCGGAATCCATAGGTCCGGTAAAATCTCTAAACGGACCTTTTGTATTTCATAGTGATTCCCTGTCTGGATGGTTTCAGCCTGGACAACTCTCGTTTGGTGGTGGATCCATTTGTCGGGAATGCCTCGAAATACAATCTGATCCAGAATTTGCTGACGGAGTTTATCGGTTTGTGTTGTCTCCCAAGCTGAGGAGCGAAAAGCCACTGCTCTATCGATAATTAGTTGATGAAAGGCCTGCTGAAGGGCACGGGTATCGATATTCGTCGTTTGAATAATCTGTTGAAGTTCCATCGTCTTTTAATAAAGATTTGCATCACTCCTGTAGAATCATTTTTTGTGAGATGTAAGCCTGTTCGTCCACTGATAAAACTGCGAAGTAAGTTCCGCTAGAGGTGGCTTCACCAGCGATATTTCGCCCGTTCCAGTAAGCAGCGCGATCAGGTGTAAAGTAGTCACCAGCAGGACGTTGTCCAAGATTAATTTTCTGAACCAGATGGCCGGAGAGGTCGTAGACGACCATTTCGACATAACCATCCCCAGGCAGTGCGAACGGAATCCAGGTCTCCGCATTGAAAGGATTGGGATAGTTAGGCAAAAGCATTGGATATTTAATTTGACCGAATAGAGTGTATTGCTGTTTATCAGCATCGACCGAGATTGGTTCTGGCTTTCCAGTGTGCTGAAATTGATCTAATAAGGACTTATAGGCCAGTTCAGCTTGAATTAGACCGTAGCCGATCTCGTTATTGGGCGCATCGGTATTGGTGGCTGTCGATCGGAGGGCTCGAACTAGATCTTTTGCTGTTGCCCGTGGAAAAGCTTGGAGCAGCAACACCGCAACGCCAGTTGCTAAAGGGGTCGAAAGTGAAGTCCCACGGTGGTTAGTTGCGAAGCCAAATTTGCTTCTGGGTTTAATACTGGCAATATTTTCACCCAACGTGGCTAGATCCGGTTTGATGCGACCATCGGCTGTCGGTCCTTTAGAGCTAAAAGTCGCTCTTCCGCCCCAAAGGTTCGTCGATCCAATGGCTAAAACGTCGAATCCATCAGCCGGTACCGTGATCCGACCTGCTAAGCCGGGTTGCTGATCATTCGGTCTTTTACGGCCTAAGTTACCTGCTGCAGTGATAATCGGCAAGCCTTTTCCTAGCGCGATATTAGCAGCAATGGTGATTTTAGACGTTTTGCCATCTAGGTCTGTAAACGTATACCAATTAGAGTAACCGAGCGAACTGTTAACAATATCAGCTCCGTTTTGCTCCAACCACTCCAGTCCAGCGATCCACCAATCTTCTTCAACCTGGCGTTCAAAATCGACACCTTTTTCCCAATTCTTTTCTGTCTTGGCTAATAGGTATCGAGCTTTTGGCGCGACACCTATCATATGATTAGGGGTATTCGCAGCCAGAACACCCAGCGTAATTGAACCATGATCTGCCTGTCCAGCGTCATCTTGATTTAGCTGATCCTGCGTCTGGTCGTCGTTATTGACAAAGTCCCACTCAGCGATAACGTCAATTTCGGCAAAAGTTTGATGGCGAAGATCAAAGCCGGTATCCAGAAGACCGATGATGACACCTTCTCCCCAGAATCCTTTTGAATGTAGCTGGTCAGCCTGAATCTGTTTTATCTGACGATCAGCTAAACCGTAGTTCAATACCATATTGGGTGGATCATTATTTGGAGCCGAGGGGATTTGACCAATCGATGTCGACAAGTCCAACCAAAGGGGATCTGGTCGTCGCTCAACAGTCCGGTAATGCTTTACGGGTTCAATAGACCGGACGAAAGGCAAGTCGGAAATATACAGTAGATCCTCGGTCTTGATCGTGGCAGAAATGGCATTTAGCCAACGACTCTGATGATGGACACATGTACTGCGCGACTGTATAGTGTTGATATAGTCTGGATAGACCGGGAGATCGAGTAGATCTCCTCGGTTTATTCTGTTCGGGGCTTGTCCAGCTGTCTCCGAATCTGGAATCCCTTTATCTGTGAAGTTGATCCAGATTTTGTTTTGACCGTTAGTAGAGAATTTTGTGAATGGCTGAAACTGACCAAACAAAGCCGATGTGCGAACCGGTTTACCTGGCTTACTTCTTTCGGCTTGACCTATCGTTGGCACAACAGGAATTAACAACCCAAAACACAGGATTAGCGAACCAACACTTCGGAGAAAGAATCCGCTCATATTTCAACTCTTGTAGATAGGGTATACCGCCAGGTCAGTAAAATGTTTAACTTTCCAGCATCGGTTTGGGCAGAGCGCGTTCAACCAGATCTATCTCCCCTCGCTCCATAATGGGATCTTCTGATGATTTAGTGGCGGCTGTTTGGGGAACAGGGGTAAGATGGACTAATCCGATTACCGACTCCGACATTTTGGCAAATTCGATCAGTAACAATTTACCAACCTCGAACAATAGTTTGAAATCGTCTTCATGGGTTGGAACATACTGCATTTGATTGATTCGGTCGATGAAACTGTCCGCTGAATGTTCGCCGTCCTTCAACTCCGCCCCTTCGAGAATAGCTCTTAGATAGCGTGGCAAGTTGTACTCCCAATCTCCTGACTTCATCGTGGCTTGATGTGTTTCTGCGGGTGCCATGGTAAATCTTGAGTCTTAGATTGACTGCAACCAACATTAATTAATATCTGGGAATTTTGAAGCAACTGTGAATCAACATCAACCGGTTCTATGTGTTAGAAGCCTCGTTTCTTATGCACCAAATTCTTCAGCCCATGGTTGCCGTTGATAAAACGGGATAAATTCTCCGTGAAGATCTGGATCGCGTACTGACCTTCCAGTTGTGTCCCACCGGCTACATGTGATGTGATCAGCATATTCTCAATTTCCCACAGTTCGTTGTCAGGGGGTAACGGTTCAGGACTGAAAACATCAGAGGCAGCGGCGGCTAGCTTATTGCTTTTTAGGGCTTCCACCAATGCAGATTGGTCGACGATACCACCTCGTGACATGATCACCAGCATAGCAGTAGGTTTCATTTTTGCTAGTTGTTCTGCCCCGATCATTCCTTGTGTCTGCTCTGTATACGGCACCATCACAACTACATAATCTGACGTTTGAAGCAAATCGCCGAGTCTGTCCAATCCCCAAAGATGATCGATGTACTCAGGTTTTTCTTTCGGATACAGATCTACTGCCACAATTCGCATATCGAAGGCAAAAGCCCTTTTGGCTAAGGCGCGTCCGGTTGCACCAAAACCAATAATACCCATGGTGCTGCCGGTTAACTCTTTTAGCTTGCTTCGTACATGNCTGTTGGCATCCCAGCGTTTAGTGGACTGATTCTGAATGCAGGTGCGAATTCCGCGCGTGAAAGCGAAGATCATGCCCATCGTACTTTCAGCTAAACACGCTCCGTGCGTTCCGCTCGCACTGGTCAGGAGAACATCGCTCTCGACGAGTTCAGGAATCGTTAAGTAGTGGTTAGCACCTGAACTAGGGGATTGAATCCACTTTAGATTTTTAGCGGCCAAAAACGCTTCCCGATCCAACCAACCGAGATAGATGTCAGCATTGGCAATATGTTCGATGAACGAGTTATGGTCCAGGCACACTTCAAACTGAAGTTTCGGGAACTGGGCTGATAATTCTGGGACAGATTCATGCAATCTCATGACGGTAGACCCAATCAATACTTTCATAATTTTNCCCTGTCAAAATTTAATGGAGCGCTACGTTGTGGTAGTAGCTCTACGATAATACACCCTGTCTCAAAAATGATAGGCTCTAGGAGCCTACTACTGATGTTGTACATCTTGGTCGCGAAAATAGTGGTAGATATTTTCGGCTACCTTCAGATCGATCTGAGCCACATCTAACAGATTGGTGACGCTGGCCTCCCGGATTTTATCCATCGACCCAAAATGCAGAAGCANCGCCTGTTTCCGCTTTTCGCCCACTAGTGGGATCTGATCCAAAATTGATTTTTTGAGGGTTAAGCGACGCAACTTTCTGTGATAATTAATCGCCAGGCGGTGTGCCTCGTTTCGCAGACGCTGGATCAGATGCAGCATTGGGTTATCATGTCTCAGAACAATCGGCTCTGAGCGATTCGGAATGAAAATGTGTTCCTGTTGCTTCGCCAGACCAATGATCGGCAAATGAGATAGACTGAGTTGATCCAGTGTCTGGCAGGCCGCATTCAATTGCCCTTTACCTCCATCGATTAGAACCAGGTCTGGAAATAGATTTTCTTTTACCGCCCGTTGAAATCGTCTTTCAATCACCTCTTTCATCATGGCGAAATCATTTTGTCCCTCTACTGTTTTAATTCGAAAGCGGCGGTATTCTGAGTATTTTGGCTTGCCGTCAATGGCCACCACCATGGAGGCCACCGGCAATTGTTCCCCCAAGTTGGAGATGTCAAACCCTTCAATCCGCTTCGGAACTTCAGGCAAATTGAGTAGATCTTGTAAATCGAGGAGCAGCGACCGGTTGTCAGGCTGATCCGCCTTGTCGGCTAAATGGGTTGAATCTTTCTTTTCAATCGCCAGACGCGCATTTTGCTGAGCCAGATCTAATAGTTGGCGTTTGCGACCTCTTTGTGGAGTTTGCAATTGAACTTTAGCCGTTGACTTGCCGTCAGTCAATCCGTGCCGACGTTCAGTCAACCAATCTTGGATGGTGTCCGCCATCTCGATTTCGGTTGGTAGAACGATCGTTTTGGGAACCAACGTCGCCTCGGCATAATACTGCTGGATAAAAGCGGTCAAAGACTCAGTCATTAAATCAGGTGAAACATTGGACAGGAAATGCGGTTCGCGATCCACTAAAGAGCCGTTGCGAACCATCATCAGCATCACACAGGCTTGATTCTCCTGAAAGGCGATACCGATCACATCCTCGTCCTCTGCCATTGGGTTTTCAATGTTCTGTTGATGAATCGCTTGCTGAATAGCCGTAATTTGATCGCGATATTTAGCCGCCCTTTCAAAATCAAGGTGACTGACCGCATTGTCCATTTTTGCCGTCAAGGTTATGACTACTTCCTCTGTATTTCCATTGAAAAAACGGGTTACATTTTTGACGATCGGTCGATATTCTGTCGGCGTTATCAAGTCAGCACACGGCCCACAACATCGGCCGATATGATAGTCTAGACAAACGCGATGGTCGTTGCCTGAAGGTTGTAGATCTAAATCACAAGTTCGGATTGGAAAGATTTTTGTCAGGTCTTTAACCGTTTTACGGACAGCGTGAGACTTAACAAATGGACCGAGGTACCGTGCCCCATCTTCGACAACGCGGTTGACGACCTTTAGCGACGGAAACGGGGCGTTGGTCGTAATTCGTAAATAAGGGTACCCCTTGTCGTCTTTTAACCGGATGTTGTAGAGGGGCCGATACTTTTTAATCAGGTTATTTTCTAAAATTAGGGCCTCTACACCATTAGCTGTTACAATATAGTCGATGTCACGAACATACGGTAACATTAACCCGGTCAGCGCATGTGGCTTGGATGAGGAACCGAAATAGGAGCGGACCCGATCCTTCAATGAGTTTGCTTTACCGATGTACAGTACTGTATCCGAAGCATCTTTCATTAGATAGACACCTGGTTTGGCTGGCAAAACCGGTAATTTTCGAGCCACATCTCGGTGTGACATCAGCCAGACTTTACGCGAGGGAGAAGATTGAAAACCATGACTTCTATGGCTAATGTGGCATTAACATTATGAGCGATACGGCTCTTAGTGTCAAAAATAGTTTCGATAGCTGATTGAAGATGTCGGCGAGAGTAGTGCCTCACAATTTGCTGCAGTTTTTCCAGGTGATGGGCGTGGATTAGCAGTTGTGGATCTACCNGTTGATGCAACATCAGNAGATCTCGATACCAGGTTAGGAGTGCGTCTAATCGCTCCGGTTCTTGACTCAATGCTTCGGCTATTCTGAAAGCAGAGAGCCGATCAGTCGTGGTCAAGATCTCTGGGATTTGATCAATCTCCGTGTGTTGACCGTCTTGGAAAAGTGTTAGGGCGCGGCCAATTGCGCCCTGAGAATTGGCCGAAATCGCAACCGCTCTGTCGTGACTCAGGCCAAATTGCTGAACCAAAATCTGGGCTAAATCCGCAATGGCCATCGGCTGCAAATGCAAAATCTGGCAACGTGAGCGGACAGTCGGTAGTAAAGCTTCAATGTTATTGGCAATTAGGATTAGTGTCGATTCAGCCGGNGGTTCTTCTAACGTTTTCAGCAGACAATTGGCCGCTTCCATATTCATCCGCTCGGCTTCGGTGAACAGATAGATCTTACGTTTCCCTTCGATGGGTCGAAAAACGATCCGACTCTGAACTTGCCGAATCTGGTCGATCTTAATACTGGTTCTGTCTGGGCGAATAATCTCAAAGTCGGGATGATTACCACCGACTATTTTTCTACAGGAAAGACACTGTTGACACGCTCCCCGCTTTTCTGCCCCATCTGTTTGGTAATCTGCACAGTTAATTGACTGTGCAAAATTAAGAGCGACGGTCTCCTTACCCACGTTAGGCATTCCGACAAACAGATATGCGCCAACAATACGGTCAGTCTCAATAGCGTGGTAGAGTTGATCTCGGATCTTTTGATGGCCAAAAATCATGTAGTGTGGGTTAATTTAGTCGGTAGATGGACTTGGGTTATAGACCAAATCTGCCGGTAAATCTCATCGACCGATTGTGTGGCATTAACTACTTGCACCCGATCGGGTTCAGCTTTAGCAACAGCGNGATAGCCGGTCCGAACACGACGATGAAACTCCAAGGTCTCACGCTCGATTCGATCTAAATTATGGCGACTTGCTGTAGCACGCTGCAACCCAATTTCTATGGGCAGATCGAGTAGAAAGGTTAGATCTGGTTGAAGCCCATTAGTGGCCATGGCATTCAACTGTTGGATCAATGTTAGATCTAGTTCCCGACCATAACCCTGATAGGCCACCGATGCGTCGGCAAACCGATCTGAAACTACAATCGCACCGGTNTTTAGAGCTGGTATGATCTTCTGACCAACATGTTGAGCACGAGAGGCCGCATATAACATCAGTTCCGCTGTGGAAGACAATTGGCTATTATTAACGTCCAGCAGAATAGTTCGAATTTGATCCCCAATGTCTGTTCCGCCGGGTTCGCGAGTCTTTTTCACCCGATGTCCTGCTTTGGTCAAGTCTTCGGTGANNCGATGAATATGCGTTGTTTTACCTGANCCTTCCGTCCCTTCAAAGGTAATAAAAANGCCCGAATTCATGTGGTAATAGTTGTTTCTCCTACAGATGTTCTGACACCAACTTTTAGCGACCATAAAATAATACCATAATCAGATCTGAGATGACTCAATCCGAAAGTTGGCATGTCGGCTTGCCTCACAGCCACGCGAATAGGAGACTGGATTCCGAATGTAAGCCCAAGACTCACTTGGATCTTCTGGTATTAACACGGTCCTCACCTTATTGACAAAAGAGCAGTAATCTTGCTACGATTTAAACAGGTACCTCGACATCTTCGTATCATTTCAGTTGGCGAACGGTCTCGTAGTGTTTGACCGCGTCAATTAAATATTGAATTCTCAACACCATGGTCTCCTCTGCTAGAAGACTATTAACTCAATTACTATTTGGGATGAATTATCAATTCAACTCCCCGAAGCGCATATTGAGCCAACTAAAATTCAATTTAAAGGTAAATGAGAAGGGAAAAAAGGTTATATGTTTTTTATGGTCTTGGTTCTCTGCTTGTTAACTAGTCTACTCAGTTTAGCCCTTGGAGTAGATATGGATACGAAATACCGCCAACTTAGCTTCAACCAACCTAACTGATAGGCGAAGTTATCGCTNGCATTCATAGTGGTTGCGACGTCATGCCGTGGGAAGGACGTTGTGATTTGATAATCTACGACTCGTCCCAGTTTGGTTCTGACATGTGGTATCTGCGTGAAGATGGAACGTGGGGCGGAGAACGTCTCTTTGGTCTCGACCCAATTAAAAGATATTTATGGTTATCCCAAAGTATTTGATTGGAATGGAGGCGGCACGCTAGATTTGATTACTTTGAAACAGGGATTCCATCTCATCGGTGGTACGCCAATCCCGGAATTCCGATACGCGGACCAGTTGAGAATTGAAGATGAATTGCTGCGACAACTTCCTGGCTCAATCACCCAAATTGATTTTGTACGATTGAATGATGGATGGTCAGCCTTAGTTNGTTGTGATAATTGGAGCCAATACTGGTCCGATTCAACTTCACCCTGGGATAAACCAAGTTCTCACCATCGGTCTGAGCAAAAGCTATGATAGCAACGGCAAATGGAAAGGAGGAGAACTACACGGTAGTGTATGAATGCTTCGCTTCTGCCAGAACAGGTCGGATTATTATCTCACCAACGCACAGCAGTTGAGGTCTGTGGAGGAGGGACCGCAGGATGTTCATGGCACAGCNAGTCCGACCATCGTCGATTTGGCGGCTGATGGTAAATGGCACCTAATATCCTGGGCGATTTCGGCGATACTTCAACATATTTTCGCAATGTGGGCAGTCGCGAGGAGCCGATTTCTGCATGAGGAGTCAGGTTGCAGACACTGGATGGATTGCTCAAACTCCACCATAACCTGAGCCGACCGCGCGCCGTCGATTAGCGGGGAAAAGGTGCGATGGATTTGTTGGTTGGACCAGAAAACGGACGCATCTATCTNACCCATTTTCAAGGAATTTATCCAGATGGGGTGCCTGTATTACGCCCAGGCTGTTCTTATCCACAAACGCAANCCTGAGTTGTCCGTTGGTAGTACCGCCGTGTCTGTACTGTGCGATTGGAACGGGGATGGCGTTTAGATTTGGTAGTGGGGGATGCTAGTGGCGATATCAGCCTGTTTAAAAACATCGGTACACCCAATCAACCAAGATTTTCCCTGCCTGTTAAGTTATCGNTGGGAAGTAACCCAATCCGCATTCAAGCCGGAGCGACAGGTTCAATTCAGGTGCCGGCAGAGGCAAAATGCGGCTACATCTGCCCAACGGTTGCTGACTGGAACAATGACGGTCTTCCAGATTTGATTCTTTCAGATGTAACGGGACGNCATACGCTCTTCTTAAACGTAGGAGCGCGCACCAATCCACAATTAGAAGAAGGTAAATTCATCTTGATTAGTGGTCAACCGTTGCAGCCGGTATGGCGCGTTCGATCCAGGGCGATAGACTGGGATGGTGACGGGGCAGTCGAATACCTTACTCTAAGCGACAAGTGCATTCTCACCCTTTATAAACGTGTGCCTGAAGAGGGGAAATTGCTGTAAAAGAGTGGCTGTCCCTTCGATATGAAGATAATTCACCAATTAAACTCGATGGTACTGACGGACACGAAGGAAGAACCAAACTGCATGTTGCTAACTGGAGCAGTGATGGCAAATGGGATATTCTCTTTGGCGTCAAAGGCAATCAGCCACTAAGTGAGGGTGCAAATTAAGCCCTCCTGTTTGTGCTTGAAAACGTTGGTACGAACGCCAGCCTCGTTTCCGCCGTCTCCAAGCTCTATGCGACTCAAAAGGAAATCGCTTGGAGTTTGGTGGACATGCTGCCACACCAGACTCAGGATATCTATATGGGGGTGATTTTCCAATTCTATTGGTGGGTGTAGAAGATGGTCGGATTTATTGGTTCTACCGTCATGAAGTTTTTATAACTTCGAAGAAGCAGTAAAAGTTAGCTAACACAGGAGTTCAAGTCGAGAACCATGCGATTTGCTGACATCTAGCGGATCATAAACCCTCAACGAGACCATGCCGGAAATGTTTCTCTAAGCTCTCCTNTCTATGGATCATTGTTTTTTGATCCCCNTACCTTTGGATCTTACTTCCAATCGAGATTTTCAAACGGTGAGATGAGTTGATTTTAAGTTAGGGAGGTTAGTCGGCAGATTTTGCCACTTAATGTTGACTAATGTACATGCTGGTAATATCCTTTTGGACGATCACTGACTTGCAGTTGACTACCCCCAGTTGGTACTCCCAAAAGAACTTTACAATCCAGCAAATGGTATGTATACTAATTGCCTTCAACAGTATGATATATCGAGACTGAAACCTCGTAGAAACGGGGATAGGGTGTAGCGATGCCAAATATTGTGCTGGTCGGTTTTATGGGAACAGGCAAAACGACGGTTGGCCGAGCTATCGCCAAGAAATTGGGGCTTCAGTTCATCGACACGGACGCCGTTATTGAACAGAAGAATCAAGTAAAGATCGCTGATGTTTTCGCCCAGCACGGCGAACCCTATTTTCGAGATCTGGAAAGTCAAGCTGTTCAGGAAGTAGCGAGGATGGATAACCAGGTGGTTTCAACTGGAGGTGGGGTTGTCCTTCGCTTGTCCAATTTGGAACACCTGAAACAGAATGGTCGTATTTTCTGCCTAACTGCAACATCGAAGACCATTTGGTGCCGTGTTCGAGGGAATGTCGACCGCCCACTGTTGAAATCAGCCGACCCGATTCGGCATATCGAAGCCTTGCTCCAACAACGTGCCCCTTATTATGCTGTAGCCGACTACCAGATCCAGACCACCAACATACCGGTCGCAAAAGTGGCAGATCAGATCATTGCATACTCGGTAGCGGAGCAACCACCACCGACAGCCAATGAAAACCTCTATTAATTACCCCCGAGTTGATCAAACCGTCGAAGTCGATTTAGGCGCTGACAGTTACCCGATTTTGATCGGTCAGGGATTGGTTGCCCAGGTAGGACAACTAATAGCTGACCAAATTGGAGGATCGGGGAAAGTTGCAGTAGTGGCTGATCAGCAGGTAACTGAGCTGTTTGACCGTGAAATGGTAGATGGACTAAAATCGGCCGACTATGCACCAATTTGGGTTGAGATTCCAGGTGGGGATCAAAACAAATCCATCGAATGGTTCATGCAGATCCAGAATGCACTGATTGAGCATCAAATGGATCGACAATCGCTTCTGATCGCTCTAGGGGGAGGTGTGATTGGTGACCTCGCGGGGTTCGCTGCTGCCACCTTTATGCGAGGGATTAATTGGGTACAGGTTCCAACTACCTTGTTAGCACAAGTTGATGCCAGTGTGGGTGGGAAAACCGCCATCAATCACCCAAAAGGGAAAAATCTGATCGGCGCCTTTCACCAACCCAAATTGGTGGTGATTGATAGCAACACGTTGAAAACCTTGCCTCTGCGTGAAATCCGATGCGGACTGGTCGAGATTATCAAACACGGCGTAATTATGGATCTGCCGCTGCTGGAACAGATTGAACAGCATCAAACAGAACTTCTCAATCTTGAAACTGAAGTATTGACCGACGTGATCGCTCAATCTTGTCGAGATAAGGCTTGGGTTGTCAAAAATGACGAGAAGGAAGCCGACTTAAGATCTACGCTTAATTATGGNCATACTTTTGGTCATGCATTGGAAACCTTGACCAATTATCACCAGTGTCAGCATGGAGAAGCGGTTTCAGTGGGCATGAATTGCGCCGCTCAACTTTCGGTCAATCTGGGATTACTCGACCAACAAGATCTACAAAGACAGAACCAGTTGTTGCAAGCGGTAGGGCTGCCCATTCGTCTTGCCGACCTCCAGTTAGATGGGATTTCGGCTACGGATCTACTGCACACCATGTACTTGGACAAAAAAGCCAGTTCAGATCGCCTGAAGTTAATTTTAACCCCGGCCGTGGGGCAAGTCGTAATTCGCCAAGATATTCCCGATGACGAGATTCTAAAAGCGATTGAAATGTGCAGATCGTAAAACGGATATGGATGTGCTTCCACTTCAAGTATCCGGCGGCTCCAAGGTCTAGTGATNGATGAATATTCTGCTGATCCATGGGCCCAATCTCCATTTACTGGGGCAACGACAACCAGAGATCTACGGTTCTCAGACACTAGCAGATATCGACCAGCATCTGATGGAAGTAGCAACTCAACGCAATGTAAACCTAAAAATATTTCAATCCAATCATGAAGGGGAGATTGTTACCACCATCGGTCAACATATTGATTGGGCAGATGGTATTCTGATCAATCCAGCGGCTTATACCCATACCAGTGTTGCAATTCGGGATGCTTTAGCAACTATAGGTCTACCCGTAATCGAACTTCACCTATCCAATGTACACGGCCGGGAATCATTTCGGCATCACTCCTACATCGCGCCAATTGCTATGGGTACCATTGCTGGGTTCGGTGCTTTCAGTTACGATCTGGCGATTGAAGCCATGATTCAACACCTGAATGTTGCTCAAACCTAAAGTGAAACGGCTACGNGATAAAAGAAAAGAAAGTGACGGCCCTCTCNCTAAAAGCGGGGAGCGTCTCAGGGAACGCATTACGTTAATCCCTGAAGCCAGCGTCTATGCTCTAAACAAGTTGTCGCAAGTCTGAAACCCCGTTGGTGCTTTCAACCGAACGGTAAAGCGACTATCGCGATGATACTACCAAATTAGCTAAAATACAAAAGGAGGGCGCAATTCCCCCGCCGCTTTTAAGCTGTGGTACCTTGTGCTATTTTTTTATGGAAGAAATCTACGGTATCGTTCCACCAATGGTAACACCGTTTACTGCGGACGAGAAAGTTGATGANACCGCGTTGCAAACAGATGTCAACTATTTGATTGAAACAGCTGGCATTCATGGTTTAGCGGTATGTGGTAGTACTGGTGAAGGGCATACCTTAACCACTGATGAAACCCGCCAGATAACTGCTGTAGCGATTGATGCCACCGACGGTCGAGTTCCCGTTATCACCGGTATTATTACTGATAGCACTAAATTAGCTATTGAGAGAGGAAAAGCTGTCGCTGATCTAGGTGTTACCGCCTTGCAGGTGACACCCGTTCACTACCTATTCCGACCGGATGATGGTTCCACGCTTAAGCACTTCGATCAGATTACCAACCAAACAGGCCTGCCGGTAATGATCTACAATGTTATACCATGGAATTACCTGTCTCCGCCGTTATTAGCAAAGATTATCACTGAGGTGGATGGGGTTGTCGGCGTAAAACAGAGTGCTGAAGACATGAAACTGTTAGCCGACCTCCTGCTGATTCTAGGTCAACAAGGTCGAATTATGTCAGCGGTCGACGCATTAATGTATCCCTCGTTCATATTGGGCGCACACGGTGCTATCGCCGCTATTTTAACGGCCGNACCTAAAACTTCTGTTGAGTTGTGGGAAGCCGTTCAAATTGGCAATCACGAAAAAGCCCTTCAGTTACACCAAAGTCTACTCCCAGTTTGGAATGCGATTGCCGACGACAACTTACCAGCTAACGTTAAATATGTTATGGAATTACAAGGACGATCTGCCGGACATCCTCGGTCACCTATGCCAGCATCAACAACGAAGCAGAAACAGAAGATTCGACAGGCTGTCGGGTCACTGACTTAGTCCCAAAAACCTCGAAATCATATATTTTAAGTTAAAGGAGCAGATTTGGCTCTGGCGCATTTGTGGAATGTGCTGTATTGTGGCAAGTAAATTCTATGGCATCACTCAATGACTTACGAAACGGATTGGTCATCCGACTTAACGATAAACTTTATACCATTACCAACTGTGAGCATGTCAAGCCGGGTAAAGGAGGAGCTTTTGCTCGTACAAAGATCAAGCGAGTCACCAANGGTGCTGTCCTGGACCGGACCTTTCGCTCCAACGAAACTATAGAGGAGGTTCGATTGGAAAACCGTGAGATGCAATATATGTACAACGACGGTGTCAGCTATGTGTTTATGGACAATGAAACTTACGAAGAGGTTTCACTGTCCTCTGATTTNATTGGTGAGGCTAGTCTCTACCTGAAAGAGGGTGAGAATGTCACGGTTAAAGTTGAAGGTAATATGCCTATTATTGTGGAATTGCCGATCTTTGTCACACTACAAATTGCTGAAACCGACCCTGGCGTGCGTGGAGATACAGTGAGCGGTGGTAGCAAACCGGCTACTTTGGAAACGGGAGCTGTTGTCCAAGTTCCGCTTTTCGTTGAGAACCAAACTGTGATAAAAGTTGACACTCGCGACGGTAGTTACGTCGAACGAGCATAAGCTATGAGTACACTAACAGACTACACATTACCGATTGAGGTGGTTGAGCAACTTTGTGATTTGATGGAAGAAAGAGAGCTGGCTGAAGTTGAGATAAACCAGGGCGAAATGTCGATTCGTATCCGCCGGGCGATCGACGCTACAGTCAGCGCGCCTTTGCTACATCAGGCTTCAGTCAACGCCCCAACCTCCGAACAGCCAACCATAGGCACCCCTGCTATGACAACTGGTGATGATGTGATTGCTTCTCCGATGCCGGGGATGTTCTATCGTTCTCCCTCCCCCGAGGATCCCCCTTTTGTTCAAGTTGGTGATACCATTTCAGTAGATGATACCATCTGCCTGATTGAAGCTATGAAGATCTTCAATGAGGTGCAAGCGGAATTTTCCTGTCAGATCGTGGAGGTGCTAGTCGATAACGTTACAGCCGTCGAATTTGGCCAACCTCTTTTCCAGGTTAAGAGGATCTAGCGTGTTNAAAAAGGTGTTGGTCGCCAATCGGGGTGAGATTGCGGTTCGAATCATTCGAGCCTGTAAAGATCTTGATATCAAAACGGTAGCCGTCCATTCGACAGTGGATCGGGATTCGCTCCACGTCCAACACGCTGACCAGGCATACTGTNTTGGNNGTGCTTCTGCTACTGACAGTTATCTGAAACCATCCAATATNATTACGATTGCCGAAATTACTAATGCTGANGCTATTCATCCTGGTGCTGGATTCTTGGCCGAAGATGCCCAATTTGCGGAGATCTGTGCAGCTCATAATATCACTTTTATCGGACCATCAGTCAATCACCTGGCTCAGATGGGGAACAAGGCTGAAGCTCGTGCGGTTATGACTAAAGCGGGGCTAAAATTAGTGCCGGGTAGTCGNAGCAACTTACGACTTCGACGGGGGAAAAAAAGAGGGATTATTGAAACCGCAGAAGAGGCGACTAAAATTGCGGACAAAATTGGCTATCCAATCGGGATCAAAGCCGTAGCAGGTGGTGGAGGACGAGGGATCCGGATTGCCCACAATAGTATCAGTTTGCCAAATCTGTTTCACACAGCTAAAGCTGAGGCCGAAGCCGCTTTTGGAAATGGGGATGTTTACGCTGAAAAGTGGATTCAAAACGCCCGGCACGTTGAGGTACAAGTTTTGGGCGATAATCACGGTAATATCGTCCACCTGGGGGATCGGGAGTGTTCNATCCAACGAAAAAGACAAAAATTAGTAGAAGAGGCCACTTCACCTTCACTGCCGCCCAAGATTCGAAACGAAATCTGGAAAGCGGCCATCAAAGCCGCCAGATCTATCCAGTTCCGAAACGCAGGTACAGTTGAATTTGTGATCGATGAAGACGACAAATTCTATTTTCTGGAATTGAATGCGCGAATCCAGGTTGAACACACAATCAGCGAAATGATTACTGGCATCGACCTGGTCAAAGAGCANATTCGCTTAGCAACCGGAGATCGGTTGGGATACGGCCAATCGGAAATACAATTTAACGGCCATGCTATCGAGTGCCGTATCAACGCCGAAGATCCGGAAAACAATTTTGCCCCCTCACCAGGCTTAATTCAACACTGCCTTTTGCCTGGTGGCATTGGTGTTCGGCTGGATACACATATCTATACGGGTTATACCATCCCCCCCTATTACGATTCGCTGGTTGGCAAGTTGATTACGCACGGTCAAGATCGCACTGAAGCCATCGCCCGGATGCGTCGGGCACTCAGCGAACTGACCATCGAAGGTATTAAAACCACTATTCCACTGCATAAACGAATTATGCGTGATAACCGCTTTCTTAGCGGCACCGTTTCTACCAGTTTCTTGGAAAAACTACTCTAAAGCAGTCATCCAAATACGTTCAAACTGAACGTATTCTTAATCTTTGCTAGAACGGTTATGAAGAATGGAGTTAATATAGCCTCAGTGGTTGCCCCGTGCCAAGGGTCGGATTTTGCTCCAAGGTTTTGGAATTCGATGGTACCGGCATTTACGGTGGCCACGAAAGTTACCCGTCTTTTTTCCCTTAAGCTAACCTGTTTTTTTGTTCCTCTTACTGTTCGGATCGGTACTCCGGCCGATGTCGGTGTTACGATAAAAATAATTTCCTGGTACGGCTTTCTGGGTTGCAATAACTCTCTTTGCTATAAGAGTGGTGAAGAGTTCATTACCCCTGATTCTGATATTCGTTTTTATTCAATTTTGCAATTACGGCTGCAGTCATCTTTGCGAGATAGGCTTTTCGACGAATTCTTCTTGTGCCAACGGCTCGGCTTTTTGTGGTGTTGCGCGGATAGTCTAATCCTGTGGTATTACTTCCACAATTGACGTGGTGCCCACGCCCAACAGAACAATCATATGTTGAGCCCTCCCATTCTCAACACTATTCTCTCTAACATACTCTCCTATTTTAGGAAGCATTGAGTTTCATGAGCAAAGATGTATTCAGCAGTTCTGCGAGCGGGTAACTCCTGCTTTGCCCGAGGGGTTGTCATTCCATACCGGCCGGTTTTGATCGAGGCTCTGCCCGTGTCAGAAGGGTCATCAAATCACTGGTGGATAACATATTGTTGTCGGAGATGAACGTTTTGAGGAGGCAAGGTGTGTCTTAGTAGCTATCAAGAGAGTTTAGCAATCTATTCCGGTTCTCGAGCCAGGATCTCGTGAGACGTTATCGCTGGTCAGCCAACTTCAATGGAACCAAAAGGGTAGGTCTTTGACCTGGCTAATCAAAGAGGTGGCCTCTAAATGCAAGATTGGCTTCAAATTGCGCTGGAATCTTAGTCTTCCCGTGTTTGAGTCGACGTAGCACAATTGAATTGGCGCAATTTATTACCACTACGACCCACGTCAAATCTACCCACAGAAAAAATAGGTGGGGAGATTGATTCGTAGGGTATCGGCTTGACTTTCCCGTACTGTTTATTTTATGCTAAGAAAATGTATCATTTTGTCTCATAAAATAGAAAGACCTCTTTGTCTAGATGTTTTTCTAAAAGGGGAGTTGAGTCTCCAGTCTAAATCACCTGAAGATAAAGACGAAGGGACAGCAGAAAAGGCGGTTAAGTAGATGGCGAAAATTGATGTGGCTTTGATTGGGGCCGGTGGGATGGCCAATAGTGTTCACTATCCATCNTTGGCGNATTTTGATGATGTCAGCCTGGTTGGGCTCTGTGANCTGATGTCCTTCAAGTGTCAAGCGACAGCGGAAAGNTTTGGCATCGAAAAGATATATACCNACTATCAACAGATGATCGAAGAGACCCAGCCANNGGCCGTCTACGTACTGATGCCACCGCAGGATCTCTTCCGCCCGGCGATCTATTGCCTGCAAAGAGGCATTCACGTCTTTATCGAAAAGCCACCNGGATTAACCACACACCAGGTCAGGGAGATGGCACATTTAGCAGAGAAAAATGGTTGCCTAACCATGGTTGGGTTCAATCGCCGATTTATTCCGCTTCTTCGCCACGTCAAATCTATCGTTGAAGCGAAGGGGCCAATCATCCAGTGTATGTCTGTCTTCCACAAGAATAGTCCAGATGCCCTCTACTACCAGGGACAGATAGATATCCTGACCTGTGACGCTATTCATGCCGTCGATGTNCTACGTTGGCTAGGCGGAAGTGAAGTAAAAGCAGTGGCCAGTGATATCAACGCTTTTGGTGCTGAGCGGGAAAACAGCTTTAATGCCNTGGTTAAGTTCACCGGCGGTGTNTCTGGTTTTCTCTGCACCAATTGGNCNGTGGGTGGNCGGATCCACATTTTCGAGATGCATGCCTCCGGTATCTCTGCCTACGTCAATCCCGATCTGAACGGGAAAGCAGTAATTCACAACCGGTCCGGGATAACAGAAATCTCCACCGTTGAGATCGCCAGCAGTGACCAGAATCACATCGCTTACGGTTTCTATGCNGAAAATCGCCACTTCATCGACTGCATACAGCAAGATCAATTGCCAGAAACCCATTTCAGNGATGCAGTAAAAACCATGGAACTAGTAGATATGATCTACCAAAATCGTATCGACGAATAAACGGATAAAGATAACCANATGATCATTCGGACGAAAGGGCNGGCCCGTATTGGGCTGATCGGTAATCCGTCAGACGGGTANAATGGAAAGACCATCTCCTGTGCTATCAATAACTTTTGGGCAGAGGTAACACTCTGGGAGAGTCCGAACCTGCAGATTCAACTCAACCCGACCTGTGACCCGACCGAGTTNCGCTCCTTTGACCAGTTACACCATATCACCNCTCAAAATGGATATTACGGTGGGCTGCGCTTAATCCAGGCCAGCTGCAAAAAGTTTAAAGACTATTGCCAACAGTCAGGGATAGAGTTAGACGATAGAAACTTTACCGTTACCTACGATACCANTATTCCACGTCAGATNGGNCTGGGTGGCTCCAGTGCCATTATTACGGCCATGATGCGAGCGTTGATGGAATTCTATCACCTCACNAACGACCAGATCCCCAAGCAGATTCTGCCCAGTATCATCCTGAGTGTGGAGACACAGGAACTGGGAATCAATGCCGGTTTGCAAGATCGCGTGATTCAGGTATACGGGGGGGTCGTCTTCATGAATTTTTCCACCGAAGTGATGTCGGTTGAAGGTGAATATCAGTACGGTAATTATGACTACGTCGATTCCAGTTTAATTCCTCCGCTGTTTCTGGCCTACCTGTCTACCCCATCCGATTCAGGCAAGATCCACAGCGATGTTAGGTTTCGCTACCAGCAAAACGATCTCGAGGTAGTTTCGGCCATGAGAACCTTCGCCCAGTATACCGATTCCTGCTGCTCAGCTTTGCAACAACAAGATATAGACCAGGTGAAAGAATTGATGGACCTCAATTTTGATCTCCGCCGAAAGATTTTTGGCGATGCGGTGATCGGACAACAAAACTTGGAGATGATCCAGATTGCGCGGGATCACGGTTGCCCGGCTAAATTTGCCGGTTCGAGTGGTGCAGTGGTCGGTATTTATCACGATTGGGAACAACTTCGAAGTTTAGCCGAAAACTACCGACGCCAGAACTACAAACTGGTTAAACTGTCGATTGATCCTGGCTATTAATCATCTGACCCCGGTATGTTAGTACCGGACATGTCAATAAATGTATAAACTTTGTGATTACATGCTAAATTGGAGAAGATACCAGCAAAGCTTTATTTCTATGCTAATGCTAGTTGCCTCTGCGTGGAGTGCAGGGCAACCCGTCAATGCCGATGTGTTTGACAGTAATCAGATACTAATTTTTCATCTGACGATCAGTGCTGATAACTGGGAACAGATGCAACCTCGCCAGCGTCAATCAGATCCATTTCTCACCCAAGAACCAGCCTATCAAAAACCAGACGATAGGCTGGGTGATCGACGGCCTAGACCTGAGCCACGCCGCCGTCGCTCTCCAGTCGTATTTGACCTAGTATCTGTCAAAGCGGATGTTGAGTTTCAAGGACAGGTTTGGTCTGAGGTTGGCGTTCGTTTCAAAGGCAACTCTTCACTGAAATCAAATCCCAACAGTCTG
>PACG01000142.1 GCA_002699335.1 Candidatus Poribacteria bacterium | reverse complement strand
GTTTTTTAGGTTCGAACGGACAATACGCAGCCGAATAATTTTACTGATGTTATAATTATGGATAAATGTTCATTTTTTAGATTTTATTTTAAGATATAAGCATTTGAACTAAATTTAGGATTTATTGGGCTAAATAGATANCCNCACTGGGACGNCGACAATTGGAAAGACAAACATGCNNACAATAGTCGAAGGACAAGCAAACGGTNCACAGAAGGTAAAAAAAGATGGAATCCATAGTGTANGTGATTGACATTGGCGATATTGACATTCACAGCGTTGTCCATTAATACGCTATTACTAACCTCACTGTGGCCGAGGACAACTCCACGGTATTTTCAATGTTCAACAGTTCGGCTATAGCGAGTTAGAGGTATACGACCCGCACAGGTGCACAGGGCCCACAGCAGGAAGTCGAAGTGATATTACCCGATACTATTGATTTAGCTCAGTGCATGCCGTAGCAGATAATCAAAATTGAAATCACCGGAGAGGGTGTAGACACAGGAGTAGCAGGTGTATTTGAAAGCAGCCCATTGACCATTAGCCGGCCCTTTACTCCGGGCGAACAAGTGGCTGATGCTATGGTCTTGCTGTCGGACTGTCAGAGCTAGTGGATGACAACCGGCGCAACTAGAGGTGTTAGCCACTACGCAAAGTGAGAACTAGCACACTGCTGATTTATACCACCTTAGCTATCTGTTGACAGCCAAAACCAAGCTCCTAACTGTCATCGACGGCTGGCAGGATGAAATTGACACACAGCCAGAAGAGGGGAAACCGATACGAGGAGTCACAGCAGGTAGTAACAATATCGAAATCAATCTGTAGCAGATCTTCAATGATAGTGATTTGAGTTGGGACCATCATCTGCTTTATCAATTGAGCCGCGCGGATATCGATTTGGTTAGTATGGAAGGTGCCATCGCCTTAACGGATCAAGGTGGCACAGAAGAGGCCAAAGCTGAAAAAATATTGACAAATAACCAGGAGTGTGCTAAAAAGTCCTCGCCTAGTTGTAGGTAGAAAGTTACAACGTTTGGCTCAGTTAGCGTCCGGGGTTCCGATGAATCAAAGCGCAGTTTCAACTTCAACCCACCCCTTAAAGTCCAAGTGGACTGAGCCTAAGGCAGCAAAATCTTTTTGGGGCAGGCTCGCGATTTTCCAAGGTAACTCCGAACTACGTCGCCTGATTTTTTTGGCTTTTTGGACTTGTGTCCTNATCTGGGTTTCAGCTACTGGTCTATTTTTTTTAGAATACCCTACCTTTCAGAGAAAGGTTGCTGAACACCTGTTGTCACTAAAAAGAGCCGAACAATTTGTAAATCAGAACGATCCCTTAACGGAGCCAAAGGAATTATCGGTTAAAATTGCAGATGATATTAAGATAGAAGATATTGACATTTTCAGCACCTATTTTTATACCATTTGGTGGTCGGTAACGACCTTCACCACTGTTGGCTACGGGGACATTTCTCCGAAATCGACCTATGGCAAGGCATTTGTTATCTTGGTTATGATGGTCGGTTTCACCTGGACTATTATCCTGTCAGGTTCTGTGGCGTCGATCTTGGTTGCCCAGCGACTAAAAGAAGACAAGGATAATTTTGATGAAACTATTTTTACCGCTCACACAATTATTAGCGGATGGAACCCGATGGTCGGTCAGATCTTATCTGTCCTGGCTCAAGGTCAGCGGCAAANGCCAATTGTGCTGGTCAATGAAACCCCCTCTGATGATGCTAGTATCCAAAGTGCAATTAGTGCTTTTGATAACTTGGACATTTTGCATATCTTTGGCAACTATACCCATGAAAGTGCTCTGTCCAACGCCTTTATTCAACGTGCCAAAGATATGATTGTNGTTCCCGATTACTCAAACTTGTCGCAACTCGAAACACCAGACGAGCAGACCACTGTGCTAGCCGTTTATACGGCCAAGTCGATGTCGGAAAATGTCCGCGTTATCGCTCATATTACCGATCCTGAAATGGCCAACCATCTTCAGCGAGCTAACTGCGACGAGATCGTTATCTCTGATGCTTTCACGCCAAAGTTACTAGCTTACCATGTCATCCATCCAGGATCACCGCAACTGGTCGACACTATCTTTTCGCCGGAGAGCCNNAGCGACCTTCAGGTGCGTGATATTCCAGTAGATCTAGTGGGGAAGAGGCACGAAAGGATTTTCCAACATTTCAAATCCAGGATGTCGTGCTTGCTAATCGGTTATGCGATTGTACGTCCAGGGGCTAGTCTAGAGGAGCAGATGAAAAGTGGCGGGANTAANTTTATGGTAGACATGATCANGGAACAGCTAGAACGCGAAGGTATTGAATTAACAAGTGACGAGAAAGTATTTATCGAAGTCAATCCTAAAGATGATTATGTCACCGACGACAAGCACCGAGCGATTGTATTGATTTAGGGCGCTTGAGGTAGTGAAGCCAATAAATATGAAACTGATGAAACAAAAGGACAGATTTATATGAGCGTACAGCCAACACAGGTACAAAGAATCAATTTATTCCGAGATCTGAGCTTAGAACAGTGTCAGCATATCTCCAACAAGGTGGAAATGAAATCCTGTGACCCGCAAGTAGACTTGCTTATAGAAGGTGAACTTGGGGATACACTGTTGTTNATTTTCCAGGGCGAGGTGGAGGTCAGCCAGGAAATTATGGTAAAAACTAAAAGTGGGTTCAGCCAATCCCGGAAAGCAATTGTCCGGTTAAAGACGACTGATCCAACTCCGACTTCGGACCCAATATCTGAACCTACAACCTTTGTCCTTGAAGAGCCGGCCTTTGCCATGGGTGAGTATGCACTCGTTTCCGAGGAAGCTATCCGAACCGCAAACGTGACGGCCATGACACCAACGAACTATGGTGTTTTAACCTTTCGGGACTTTTCCGGAATCGTTGACGCTGATCCGTTGATCGCAGGTCCCGTCTTTAAACGGGTCGCACAAAAGGCAGTCGATGGGGTNAAAACGGGTAATGCCGACATCGCTAACCTGACACAGGCTTTTTTCTTTGCCCTATCTAGAAGTTAATCCGGATGTTNCCTCTCTGTTGGGACTGTAAGAACCCAATTGTGATCTTGACCACTTTGTAAGCCTCATGCCCGGATGAGGACAGGGGTTCCCCCCTCTTGGAGCAGGCGTACGAGTTCTTGGACGCCTGCAGGAATCCCGACGATTTCCCAGGTAGGTGCTTCTATTTCAGACGTTTGTTCCCCTTTGTCTAAGACCGCTCGGCTGTCCGCTGATTCGGATCCGCCCTTTTGTCCCCACAATTTCGAGACTAAACCCCGCAGGCGTCTTCTTAGATCCACCTACGTAGAAGGCTCTAACACCGTTTTCAAAATGAATGTAGCCGTGGGCCGATGGTTCTGTTTTGNGGTTGTGTCCACCATCCCCTCTATACTCAGTGTAATCTTCATAACCGTCTTCAAGTTCGGCAAAGACCCAACCGGGAGTAGAATCGGCAAAATAGCAGATAGCATCGATCAAGTGGGTTCCGTTGCGGAACAGCATGGCTCGTCCGCCATTGATCGTACCAACGATGTTCTGTAGATTCCCGATTGCACCTTCTGTCACCAGTTGTTTGGTTTGTACCCAAAGCGGTTGCCAACGCCGGGTATGGTCGACAGACAAAATTGTCCCGTTCGCATCGGTGGCAGCTAACATTCGATCGGCGTCAGCGATGGAGATGGCCATCGGTTTTTCACAAAAGATGCCCTTGACCCCTGCTTCTGCAGCGTCTACCACNAGATCTGCATNTTTGTGGTCTGATGTCGCTATGGTTACGAAATCTAAGCTCTCTTTTTCTAGCATCTCGCAGTGACTAGTGTAAGTGGCCAGATCTGGCCAGTTCTCCCNCCAATGGTCTTGAAAGCGTTCCAGTACNGCTGATGACAAGTCACAACCTGCTACCTGTTCGACATTCTCTAATCCAACCAACCCCGAAGCGTGTCGTGTACCGACACCTGTACACCCAATTACTCCGACTCGACATCGCATTATAGATATCCTATCTTGTGGTGATCAATTCGTAAGACTCTAGCTCAAACTCGACCTCAACAGTGACGTCAGCCCGGGTTTGAATCTGTGTGAATTTGATGATCCCGACATTCGGTGCTAACCACTTCTGCACAATTGTCTGGTCGAGATCTCGATCAAAAAACTTCCAGACGAAAGTCTCCTCTACTTGAAACACGTGTTCAAATCTACCCGCGGGTACTATCAGGACTTCCTCTGACAGCACCTCATTTTTGTCAATTCCACTACCGATGGGAAANAGTTCAGGTGTCAATTTCGCCTGAAACTGTTTTTGCCAGTTGTAACCGGGAATTAAAGGGAACTGGTACAACGGTAGAAATGGCACGAACATAATGGTACCGTCTGTACCGGAAGTCACGTTCTGGGCATGTTGGATCACTGTTTTTAGTTTCCCCGCAACGTCGAATTCTCTGCCTAGGTAAGAGAAATTGTAGATTCGTTCCTCTTCGGGTAGGGTCGGATCATACTTTTGCAGCACGTAGCTTTCAACCGCTTGATTCTCTGCCAGTTGAATCTGGATGGTATCGACAATCTCGAAGGCAATCTGGTTATTTTCTTTGTCTCGATAGTACCAGAGATTGCCGACTGATAGCGGATAATAGTCGCCTGGTCGTGTCCGCCAAACTTGAATGTCTAATGAACTTGTGTTAGACTTATNANCGTCGCTGACCGTTACTTCGATCAGATATTTTCGTTCCTGGTTAGGGGCAATCCAGGTCGCGCCGTCGCCANCACCGTGAATTTTTCCACCGTTAGCTTGCCATCGATAAGTAATTGGATCNCCCTCCAGATCTTCCGCTTTTAACCGGATTNCTACTCGACTACCCGGTTCGACAATATCCGCTTCCGCTTTAAAAACAGAAACTTTGGGCGCATAGTTCTTATCACGCGGTATCTCTTCATTTCCGCAACCATAAATCCAAATTAGACAAAAGCCGATCAACAACCGAAGTCTAGTAGACATGTATTCACGATCCTAAGATCTATTTTTCTGAGGGGCTGCTAAGATATACTGATGCAATCAGNAACGTATTCTTAGCCCTGGAGTTGACAGATATGCTCATTTCCTAACCGGCCAAAGCAACTTGTATTGTGTCTTGGATTATCATTATCGACGGCTATAACGTTCTACAAAGTNGGCCACCCTTTTCTAATCTACTGGATTCAACCTTCCCAACTCGGCCCAAAGATCCAAAATTTGCACAAGCGCGAGATCGGTTAATTCGCCTGATAGCAGAGTATGCCCAGTATCNAGGGTTACGAGCGATTGTCGTTTTTGACGCTCACCAGCGAAAAACCCATCAACCTACTCGTAACATACAAGAGGGGCTGGAGGTCATCTACACCAAATGGCAGCAAACGGCTGACGATTACATTATCGACTGGATTCGCAAGTACGACGGAGATCTGGAAATAGAAGTCATAACTTCTGATCAGGCACTTAGCCAAAGGGGGCGCCAGTCTGGAGCAACAGTTNGATCTACCTTTGAATTCAGCGATACGTATAGTCGTGCTAGGCCAACTCGGCAAGGTCGTTTTCAAGATGCGATTCCAGATAGCGATCCGTTGCTAGCAGACCGGGTCGATCCCAAAACCCGCCGCCAACTTGAAATGCTGAAGCGGAAACTCAAAAATCGATAGAAGGAGACAGTGGATCATTACTGCAAATATTGTGTGATCTTTTATTGTTTTGAGTCGATCATTGCATGAAAAATATTTGTTCGTGCGCAACTATGCAGAATGGGCCATCGAATCCGATCTTCCCNGCGCTGTAGATAACTAGCATCGATCTTATTGCATGCCTTCTATCTGCCCGGGTCAGTCTTGCTGACTCTATCACAAGCCCGGCTAAGCCAGCGTTTTCCAGGNCGTAACAGGAGTATCCGGCATCTTTAATCCCGACGTAAGTCACTCGGCATCACTACGCTGGGCTATGCAATGATAGTTGGATCAATCTGGCTGTGGCTAACGATACGAAGGCTAACTTCCTGTATCATAATAGTAGAGATGGAACGCTCACCGGTGAAGCCGTATTGATGGATGTGGCTTTCGACGAAAACGGGAAAGCACAGGGCTGTATGGGGATTAAATGTGACCGATAATGACGGTAGTTGCGGTCATCGATATCGGTAATTTTAGCAACGAGATAACCTACTTCTATCAGGCTGATTCAGGCGGCTGTTTCAATGACCAAACGATTCAGGCCAAAGTTGGCAATCCAAGTCTATTTACATTGACCTTTGGTCTATCTTTCTTCGATTCCAACCAGGATGGATCTCAAGACTTATTTTATGCCAATGGCCATATCGAACCCGATGTTTCCGTGGTACTAAAGGAATTTTCGTTATTCACAACGCCCTCGTTATTATTCTGGAATCAACGGAATAGCCAGTTATCGTGAAATCGAAGGAAGGTAGGACGAAAGGATACTGGAGTCGGACGTGGGGTGGCCTACGGCGATTATGATGTCGATAGTGATTTAGACCTGCTGGTTTCAAATAGCNGTGTCATTGCGCCAAATGGACAAGCCTAGTTACTTCGTAATAATGGAAAACAGCGAAACAATTATCTAGGCGTAAAAGCTAGGGGCATTATAAGCAATCGTGACGGAATTGGAGCTAAAATCACTGTCGGTGTCGGAGGTTTTCGGCAAAAACGAATGGTTCGGACGGAAAGCAACTACTGTTCGCAAAGTGAAATTATCGCTACCTTCAGCCTGGGCTAGTCGGAGGTGGTCGACCGATTGAAGGTTGTGTTTAGCCTTCTCGCATTGTTGATACCTACACGAACATCGCGGTTAAGACTTTATTCACCGTAAACGAAGGAGAAACACGGAAGCGATGAAATGGTTACCGATTACTCAGAAGGAAGTAGAACTGCGCTATTTCAGAAGCCGATACGCAACAGAACTGTTGGTAGTTCTTAGTTTTTTGCCGACGNTGTTTTCCGCCTGCGTAACAGATAATGAACCTGCGACCAACAAAGCAGTTCAATTCCAACAAGTGGAAATACCACCTACCAAACGGAAAACGCAGATACCAAATACTACGATGAAAGCAGAAGAGCACTATAATCGAGGAGTCAGATATCAGGGGCAAGGGGCACAAGATCAAGCCATCCAAGAATTTCAGGCTGCTATTGGTCTCCGTTTAGACTACGCCGAGGCCTACAATAATCTTGGTACCGCTTACCAGTCTTTAGGAAGGTATGATCAAGCGATTAAGGCTTATCAGAGATCAGTTGAAGTCAAGCCAGATATGATTCAGGGATATCATAATCTTGGCAACCTCTACCTTTTACAAGGAGAAGTCGATCAAGCGATCGTCGCCTATCAAGGCGTAATTCACTTTGAGCCTAAATTAGCGGTTGCTTATGTCGATCTAGGTCGTGCCTACGGAATGAGTGGTCAATTAGATCAGGCTATCGAAGAATTTAAAAATGCGCTGAATCTCGATCCGAATCTGGTAGAGGCCCATTATGCGCTCGGTGTCTCTTTTCGTCATCAAGGTATTTTTCCTTTAGCCATTGAATCACTGCAAAAAGTCGTTGGGCAAAGACCCAATTTCACAGAAGCATACATAAATCTCGGATACGCTTACCGAGATCAGGGAACGTTAGAGGAAGCGACCGAAGCGTTTCGAGCGGCCGGTCAGATCGAACCCAATAATTACCGGGTTTCCCACGAACTTGGCATCACTTATATGAAACAACACCGATACGAAAAAGCTATCATCGCTTTTCAAAAAGCACTAAAAATTCGCCCGGACGCGGTTCAAACACAGAATAACCTGATGGTTGCTCAAGCTAGATCAGCGAAAAATAGATAGCCCTTGCGTTGAGGTACGAATATGAAACCTGTTTTGTCAGGATCGAAGATTAGATTGTGTTTGAACCGTTTTACGATTGAAGCCCGAAGCATTTCGTATCGCCCAGATTGAATTTTTAGTTTGCCTCTGGTGCACGCTATCTCACAGTTTCCAACTTGCCGAAAAGGTGTCTCATTTCCAAATGATTTCTAAATACTTGGTTTACTGATACAGACAAAGCCCCCTGTATCTTTGAAGTCAGCAGATAATTGTTGCAATNTATTCTATCTATGATAGAATAAAAGATAACCCTAAGCGGGATAGTCGGGGGCGGGACCGCTTATCAAGGTAATCACCCAATTTTATTACCCATCGTGAAGACGGTCAATTCTTGGCCACGGTGGTTACATAGATACAAATACGGGAGCGGACTCTGACAGTACCGAAATAGACACGGCAATGAAAACCACCTCTCTGGCAATCCGAGCTCTCCACAAGCTAACCATGGCTTGGGGAGAAATAAGATCCTCAATGTAGCACTTTTGGAAATTTATCCAATTTTGCAGTTTTGTATCGTTGACGAGAATGACCGTTATGCAAATTACCGGTCGTTCTTTTTGTGAGGCGCAAGCACATGAAAAAATTGAACGTATGTATGATTTCCGGGTCTTTTGAGTACGATTCGGAGGAATCCTTACAAATCTTCCAGAATTACCTAGTTGAAAACTATCCACAAATTAAANCCACACTGATCATCTATCAAGATGAAGACAATAACCCATCATTAGAAGTCCTAGAAACAACCGATGTAGTCGTTGTTTTTACCCGGCGCCTTCGGATCGAAGGTGAAAACTTGGAGCGATTTAAAGCTTACTGTCAAGCGGGAAGGCCAATTATCGGTATTAGAACCGCTAGTCACGCCTACCAAAACTGGCTTGAATTTGATGCAGAAGTTCTAGGTGGTAGTTATCAAGGACATTTTGGGCATGGCCCTCGCTGCCACGTTGAGATTATAGGAGGACAAGAAAATCATCCTATACTGGAGAGCATTCCAAACTTTGACGCTTTCGGTAGCCTGTACAAAAACTCGGCTAACGCTGAAGATGTCACGGTTTTGATGAACGCAAAAACCTCGGAAGGTAACCAAGAGCCAGTAACCTGGGTTCGACTCCACAACGGCGGACGAGTCTTCTATACTTCACTCGGCCACCAGGACGACTTTCGGCTTGAAGGTTTCTTGCGTCTGCTNGCCAACGCCCTTTTTTGGGTGACGGNATAAATGTCATCAACCGCCAAATTGGTTTCTGAGATTCAATCTTTCTGCCAACAAGAGTATGACCGTATTTATCAGCGACATCGCTTCGGCATTTCTGGACGCGAAATTGTGCAAGAGTATACAAGATTGGCGGATAATGTCATTCATCGCATTATTCGACAAGCAGAGCAAGAAGGGATCTTATCCGAAGAATATCCGTTGGCAATTCTGGCACTGGGTGGATATGGACGAGAAGAGCTGAGTCGGCATTCCGACATCGATATTATGTTGGTCTATAATCGGAGGGGTGACCAGNCCCTGTTAGAGGCCTTTGCCTCTCAATTAGTTACTGTTCTCTGGGACACTGGATTCGATGTTGGACATAGTTGTAGGTCGATTCATGAATGTGTCCAGGTGACACAGAACGACTTTTTCTCCAAAACTTCGATGCTGGAGGCACGGTATGTCACCGGTAATACGCAAGTCTATCGCCAGTATCAGCGAGTGACATCCAAACTGTTGTTCAAGCGTCAGGTGGGTCGATTTATCTCTCAAAAGATTCAGGACTGGAACGACCGCCACGAAGCATACGGATCTACTATTTATCTGCAAGAACCTAATATCAAAGAGAGTGTTGGCGGATTAAGGGATTTCCATACTGCTATCTGGATTTCCGCTGTTCGTTACNGGCTAACTACAATTGATGAACTCTATCAAAGACAAATCATTCCGCTAGCTGTTTATGAACCAACCGTTGAAGCTATAGATTTCATGTTGAGGCTTCGTAACGAACTTCACCTGCTTAATCGGCAACAACGCGATGTTTTGTCGTTCGAAATTCAAGAGAATGTGGCCAAATATCTCGGCTATCAAGATAACGCGGCCTTTTGGGCCGAAGAACAGATGTTGCGCGACTACTATCTGCACGCTGAAAATATTTTTGAGTTCGCCAAGCTAATTATCGATCAAACCAATTATGGTCGTCGTCAGTTACTGCCAATCTTAAATCTCTTCCAGAACAAAAAACTGGAGGACGGTTTTCAGGTAGTGCGGAACGAGATTGTTTTTCAGAAAGGACAAGAGGATTTCGCTACAAATCCAGAGCAGATTATCAAACTGTTTGTTCATCATCAGCAGACTAACTATCAGGTTGGTGCTAAGGTTCGACACACAATCACAGCTAACCTTGACAAAATCGACGATAATTTCCGCCACTCACCGGAGATAGCCGCTGATTTTTTGTCTATTTTAAGGGCGTCCGCCAAAGTTGCACATACTCTGCGCCGAATGCACCNCTGGAAAGTATTAGAGTCCTATCTGCCAGAATTTTCCCATTTAAGATCGCAATTTCAACACGACGGTTTCCACCAATATACGGTGGACGAACACACCTTCTACGCGATTGAAAATCTAGAGGTCGCCACCTTAACCCAGATCAAAGGTGGACAGGTGTTTATCCAGATTTTGAATNAATTAGAACGACCTGAACTCTTGCGTTTAGCCATGTTATTGCATGATATCGGCAAGGGGATTGAAAGTGTTGGNAATCATCACCAAAAAAGTGTTAGCTTAGCAAAAACGATCTTAGCTCGATTGGGAATTAGGGGGAAGGATCGAAAACTGGTTCTATTNTTGATTCGGGAACACCTTACCATGAGCTATATTTCACGCCATCGCGATCTGGACGATGATAAAGTCATCCAAACTTTCGCCCAGATGTTTGATGGTAACGTCTCCCAACTCAAGATGTTATACCTCTTGACCTACGCTGATATCCGAGCGGTTAACGCCGCCATTTGGAATGACTGGCACGCCACGCTGCTATGGGAACTCTACCGTCGTGCACTCACAGTCGTGGAAAGGAAGAATATATTGGTTAAGGTGTCCGACATGAAANACGAGGTGATCAAGCGGTTAGACCANCAGGTGCCAGTGGATGCAATTGAGGCCNATTTTGATAGTGCACAAACGTTATCGGTTTACCAACCAGAGATTGTTTGCCAGCAAATTCAGTTGGTTGAACAGTANAAACAGTNCGATTCCGCGCAANCAATTGCCTTCTCGTGTATAGAGTTTGGGGANCAACATACACAAATCGGCATTTGTACCCAGGATTCTCGAGGTCTATTTCGTCAAATTACAGGTGTCTTAACGGCTCAGGGGATCAACATTCTAAGTGCTGACATCGAAACGAGAGATGATGGCATTGTGATCGATATGCTGACTATCACCGAGACAGAGAGCGAGAGCGATATCCAACAAGGTGTCTCATTGGAACGTTGCAATCAACTAGCCGAAACCTTAACTCAGATTTGGGAAACAGAAAAAAGTCTTGATGNGTGGTTGACCAAAGCCCGTAATATGAGTCTCAACCAATCGTGCTTATCTGAACGCATCAAGCCTCAAATTCACCAGACCGAGGTTCAAGTTAACAATGACGACTCCGACCAGGCCACAATTCTGGAGATTCGGACACGTGACCGAGTTGGCTTACTCTTCAGCATTACGAATGCTTTTTACCAATTGGGACTAGACCTCCGTCTAGCTAAGGTCTTTACGCAACCGACANTTGCCATCGACTCATTCTACGTTACTGAACAAGATAGTTCAAAGATCCGCAGTGGCGTTCGGATTGAGGAGATCAAGCAGGTGNTAGAAGAACAACTCCGATATTAGCATTGATCTACCAGTGTATCTTTTTCGCCATCAATCCGGCNTATTCTATTGCTGTCGGTTTGAGCACTACTTTCATCAAGCCTTTTTCTTTGTTGTACAATCGCTGAAACCAATCTGCACCTTGACTCAGATCTGCTTCGGCACTCAGAATCGCTTCGACGTCAATCTTGCCTCGTTTGATTAGCTCTAGAGCCGCTGGGTATTCGCCACAAATTCCACAACTTCCTTGCAACCGTAGCTGTTGTGTCACTACTTTCTGAAGTGGTAGATTGACATCGGCGACGATATTTCCAACCAATGTTACTGTACCTCCCCGACGGACGCAATCAATAGCAGTTTGTACGGTTGGATCAATACCAACAGCCTCAAAGNCCACATCAGCACCTCTCCCACCGGTCAGGTCTTTGATTTGGCCTGAGATATCGCCCTGTGCCAGTATCCCCAGATCTGCGCCCAACTTACAAGCCAGATCCAACCGTTCTTGCTCTAAATCTATAGTTATGACTTTGCCACANCCCGCCACTCTAAGGGCCTGAATAATAAATGAACCGATCATTCCAGCACCGACTACAACAGCTATATCGTTAATGGTGATTGGCGTAATATCGACAGCATGCAGGGCAACACCGACCGGTTCAACCATCGCTGCTTGTGTGTAAGTAACTTCATCCGGGATTTTGTACAGTACGTGCTGGGGAACGGTGACATATTCAGCGAAAGCGCCATGCCGTCGATATTCACCCGGTGAAACCCCCATTATCTCTCTGTCATCACTAAGGTTATAAAGGCCTTTTCGAGTATACCAATCGTCCAACCGGTAGATAGTAGAATCGAAAGTGACTCGATTTCCCACCTGCCAAACTTGCACCTCAGTTCCCACCTCAGCGATTTGCCCAGAAGCCTCGTGTCCCATAATTAAAGGAGGAATGCGTCGTCCACTGCTTCCGTCCATACCGTGAACATCGCTGCCGCAGATTCCACAAGCTTTGATCTCTACCAGCACTTCATCTGGAGCACACTCCGGTACAGGAACGCTTTTATAGACCAGTTTGTTATATTCTTCTAAGACCAGTGCTTTCATTGATTTTCCTATTCTTCGGCAATTACTTCGGTCTTTAAATATTTGAAAACTCAGTATAGCAAGTCTACTTCAGAAATACCANACTGCCACTAAAACATCAAACAACAATTGAGAAGAACCATATTCTCAAATGATACCATTATTACAATCCGGCATTTAGGAGAAAAAGGTGGCAGGTAGAAAGCGACAGACATTCTTGGCATGAGAGCGATTCCGCATTGGTTCAAAGATCGACTTGGGTACAGCAGTATCGGTCACAATCAACAGCCGGGTGTCCTCAGGTACAAGAAATAGCTATTTCTATCTTCCTCAACGCCGTGGCTGAAAAAGGGTATGAAGATGATGTCACTGGCATCGGCTATTCCCTCCAGCAGCGTTTACCCCGGCACTCTTGGAAACCGCCATATTCCGGATCCATCAGTAGCTAGCTGGCACAAAATTGCTCGGTATCATTGACCGCAAAGTGCCAGTAGTTCACAATATCAACTTAGGGAAACGGTAACGTGACTCTTTGAAAGCTAAAATCTANCCTCTAATCTAGTGTAGCCACCAGTTTAACACGCCTGGTCAGAGNCCGCAACCACATTGAGAACAGCAGCTATAGTTTACCTCACCGACGTTGTTGTGGGACAATTCTGCTGTCTGTTTCAGTCAACTAGAACTCAATCCAAGACACTTATGAAAGCCTAGAAGCGACCTCACCATACAACTGAATAAATTACACTGTGGGGTAATCAACTCGTCGATGAACCTTTATCCAAGATGAAAACGACGCTAATACCGACTTGGTACAAACGTTTCCCGCTGGCCTAAGCTATACAGTCGCCAGGAAATTGTCCTCGATCTGGGCCTGCTTCCTTTCTGTGGCTAAGCGAATACCACAGACATTAGAGGTTGGATGGCAAAAAACCGCACCTTCCGTTGTCCTGTTAGCCAAGACGCTGTGCTAGTGCTTCAGTAATTGTGAGACACCTACATATCGCTCGAGGAGGTTAATATATCTAAGTTCCAGATTGAAAGGGCGCAAGAACGTAATCTATCGACCGACTTTCTGGAAACCAAGATACTATCTTTTGAAGAACCTGATCCAATAGAGCATCGGGACAAGAGGCACCGGCTGTCAAGATAATATCAGTTGGACTACCATTCTGAGTCGGCAACCAACTTTCAGTTTCTGTCAAGCTCCTAGTTCTGACATCCAGGTGTCGGATACGATTAGGTGACAGAATTTCGGTNTCATCAGAAACGAAGTAGGTGGGAAGTGAAGCCTGGCATAANGCTACCAAATGGCTGGTATTAGATGAGTTATAGCCCCCAACAATAATAGCTAAATTTGCGCCGTTTTCAATTAGGGACAAAGCCGCATCCTGATTTTCTTTGGTCGCATAACAGAGAGTATCGCGGGTGTCCGCAAAGTGCGCGTTCACGTTCTGTGCACCGTATCGGTCGATAATAACTTGCCGCAGTAAACTCGCAATGGCCTGGGTTTCGGAAGCTAACATCGTAGTTTGATTGACCACACCGATCCTTTCCAAATGAACCTTTGGATCAAAGTCGGTTGAACATCGGTCACCGAAATGCTGATAGAAAAAATCGGTGGTTTCCTCTCCTCGAATCACCTTGGCCAACTTTTCCGTCTCATCCAGATCTCGTACGACCACTACGGGCGCACTCCTTTTTGAATGGGAAAAGGTAGCTCTGGTCTCTTCGTGGTTTCGCTTACCGTGAATAATGACCGAATATTCTCTCTGCCCAATCTCTTGACTTTTCTTCCAAACCTTTTCCACGAATGGACAAGTCGTATTATATTTATAAGGGTGGATACCACGCTGGCTCAAAGCTTCTTCGATCTCGACTGTTGTACCGAAAGCTGGAACGATTACTACATCCTCTGGATGCAGATCTTCGAACGGTATCAGTTGTTCGCCGGATGTTTCACAGATAAATTGCACACCCCGCTTTCGTAGATCTTCATTAACGTGCGAATTGTGAATGATCTCTGACAGGAGAAAGATACGTTGATTCGGATGTTTGGTTAAGGCACGATAGGCAATCTCAATTGCATTTTCAACGCCATAGCAGAAACCAAAGTGGCGTCCAATTTTAAATCGGACAGGCCCGAAATCGAGAATCGAGGGTGATAGATCTCTTTTTTTAGGATCCTCAATTCGACGAAAACTTTTGACGGTTGANATAATCTCACTACGGTAGAACTGAGGAACATCAAATTGGCGTGCCATGGTAGATCAATCTGCGAATATTTTAGTGATTTCGTCTGTCTGAAAGGTGGGAAGCGGTTGTCTATCCGTTCCTCTTTTGAGCCACAATCCCTCTTGAAGCGGCAATAATTTCCCAATTAAGCTGGCTGGAATNTGGTTTGCGGTCAGTGCCTCCAAAATCGGTTGACTTCGGCTCGGCTCAGTCGCAATCAACAATGCACCAGACGAAATAACACCCAACGGATCGAGGTCGAAGAAGCCGCAAAGTGCACCCGTTTCATCCGGGACGATTAGTCGATCTATCCAGACCTCAGCTCCAACCTCAGCTGCAGTCGCTAATTCTCGAACAGCAGTCGCAATCCCGCCCTCAGTTGGATCGTGCATCGCGTGAACCCCGCCGGTGTCAACCGNAATCTGGGCCTCTTTTAGTACCGACAAACGGAACAGATAATCTTTAGCTGAGTTAATAAAAGACGCAGAAAAGTGAGTTTTTAGCTCGAGTTCTCGTTCACGAGCGATAATAGAGGTGGCTTCAATTCCAATGCCTTTCGTCAAAATCAGATCATCACCCACGCGAGCATCTGCAGATCTGACCAAGCGATCTTTCGGAACTTCACCTAGCATTTGCCCGATCGCTATCGGCCGATCTAGTCCATAGGTAATTTCGGTGTGGCCACCACATAAGGTAATCTGGAAAGATTGACAAGCGGTTTGAATCTGGTCGGTAATGTGAGTTACTAAGGTGGGCGTCGTCGTGTTTTCCGGCAGAAGTAGTGTTACCAATAACCATTTTGGAACTCCACCCATCGTCGCAATATCGTTACCATTGACACAGACCAAATACCAACCAATTTCGTCGGTAGCAAAGGTGATTGGATCTGTTTTCGCAATCAGATACGATTCCCCAAAATCGATCACCGCCGCGTCTTCGCCAATTTGCGGTGGGACGACAACCCGGTTTAAGGTGGAGGTGTCTAGAGAGGGTAAGATCCGGCTCAATAGCGTNGGTGGCAATTTGCCGACAGGCAGNGGAGACATCNCTTCTGCTAGGCAGAAAGAACCTTCCTTCCTTTTTGACGCCTGCGTGACAAAATTGCTCGACCGTGTCGGGTGGACATTCGTTTTCTAAACCCGATCTTATTTTTTCTTTTTCTACGGCTTGGCTGATAGGTTCTTTTCATAAATCTCCCCTTAGTCTATATTCCTATTCTCGTGCGATTAAAGCACGATATAGTATCCAATTCGACTTTTATTTGTCAAGCCTCACCGGTGTAGTCTGTATAGTGTTGGCACAAGGATTGCTAACTGGAAAGTTTATGAGTGAAGAGTAAAAACGAACATGTCCCTTAGCCAATCAAAAAGTAAGGTTATAGATCTAATGAAACTGTTATTTCTCACTTCCCTTTTTCTTCTCAGCAACTTCTGGACGGTTGGAGCCACAACGGACACTACAATAATTTCCCTACAGCCTATCGTCACAATTGAGCAGAAAGACATTTTGATCGGCGACATTGCTCAGGTAGAAAGTGTAAAACCACAACTTCAACAGCGGATTAAATCGATCAAAGTCGGATCTGTCAATCGGGTTAGGTCTTCTAAATCGATTGGTCCGGCACAGGTGAACTACTGGTTAAAACGCAACCAAATAGATCTATTTCAGATCGAAGTCCGCGGCCGGTCCAAAGTCTCCTACCAGCGACCGGCATCTGGATCAGCAGATCTTTTAGCTCAGGCCAAGGCCTTTTATCAGCAAGCGTTACAGATCGAATCGGTTGAAATTCGCCCGCGCATGAAAATGCCAGTTATCCCATCGATCAACTCAGAAACGAGAATTCAGTTCAAACCGAAGGGCGACCTGCGACGAGGCTTGTTGGGGGTTGAGGTCTACACTAACGATACCACCTCTTACCGAACTACGCTCTCTTTTGAGATCCGGATAGAACAACCCGTTGTCGTCGCTAAAATTGACATTCCACGGCATACTAAAATCGAGCCGTCCTTTCTGAGGTTGGAAGAGAAAGTTTTAGATCAACTGCATTCGCCCTTTTGGCAGGGAACACCAATTGCTAGGATCGAAAAAGTTGCCGGGAAATTGTCGTCTCGACAAATCCGCCAAGGCCAACCGATCACGGATCAGGATTTACAGAAGATTTATTGTGTTGCTAAAGATAGTCCGGTCACTATTNTCGCTCAGCATGGACAGTTGAAAATTCAAGNTCAAGGCGTAGCCCGCGAAAATGGTGAACTTGGGCAGTTGATTCGAATTAAAAATATTTCATCAAAAAAAGAGATCATCGGTCAGGTGATCGGTCAGAAAAAAGTTCAGATTCACTTCTAGGAGAGAAAAAATGCAACTTCGTCACAGGTTTTTAGGAAAACTTTTCACCTTCTTATGCTTGGTTTTGATCTGGAACACTGTTGTTGAAGCCAAAAAAGGGCTAACCATCTATCAAGCCTCTATTTTTGCTGATAAGAAAGCGCGCAGTATTGGAGATCTCTTGACTGTTTTGGTGGTAGAACGTGCCAGCGCATCTCGTGAGGCCAAAACCAAAACCAGTCGGTCTTCAGACCGGAATGGGAAATTAAACGCCTTCGTTGGATTGCCAACGCGTGGACTTGGAGCTACAGGCAATGTTTTGCCAGAAGGCATTGGCCTCTCATCGGAAACGAGCTTTGATGGGCTTGGCTCTACGCAACAGAGCGATACTCTCGATGCAACAGTTAGCGCAATCGTAACACAGGTCATGCCCAACGGCAGTTTGACTATCGAAGGACAACGCCAAATTACGGTCAACGGTGAAAAGCAAACCCTACACGTGAAAGGGATCGTCCGGGACCAGGACATTAGCGCACGAAATACGGTTGTCTCAACCAGCCTCGCTAATGCCGAAATTACCTACGAAGGCGAAGGTATGATTTCACGGCAACAAAAGCCCGGATTGATTAGTCGGCTTCTAGATTGGATCTGGATTTTTTAGGAGTTGAAAATGAAAAAANTACCCGCTATTTTGCTGATCTGGCTCTTATTAGCCACGCCTGTAACGGCTTTACAAACACGGATTAAAGATGTTGTCACTGTCGACGGGATTCACGAAGCCAAACTGTTCGGCATGGGATTGGTAACGGGTCTAAACAATACAGGCGATAAACAGAGCGAAGTCACCCTACGCTTCATCGAAAACATGATTGAAAGCATGGGGATCTCAATCCAGTTAGACCGGCTGGACACCAAAAATGTAGCCGTAGTGACGGTAACAGCAGTTTTGCCACCGTTCGCCAAAGTTGGATCAGAAGTGGATGTCCAAATCGACTCTCTGCAAACGGCGACCAGTTTACAGGGAGGCACGCTGTTGCCAACGCCACTCTTTCATCCACTTGATCCTTCTAAAGAAATCTATGTGATGGCCAGCGGTGTTATTTCGCTGGGTGGATACAGTGCTTCTGCTGGTGGTGATAGTATTCAAAAAAATCATCCTACTGCCGGAACTGTTCCGAATGGTGGTATTGTTCACAAATCAATGCGGATCGATGTTTTTGAAGGTGAGGAGCTAGTTCTAGTTCCCTATCATGCTGATTACACTACTGCGGTCGGAATTGCAGATGCCATCAACAACGAATTAGGCTACACCCCATCGCCGGCGACAACCGTCGATAGCGGATCGGTTCGGGTCATTATTCCGACTGTATTACAGGATGCTGACGCTAATATCTATACCGATAATGTAATCCGTTTCTTAGCCAAAATTGGCGACTTAAAAATTGAGATTGATCGTCCTGCTCGCGTCGTTGTTGATGAAAGAACCGGAACTGTCGTAATCGGGTCTAATGTGGCGATTTCCGAGGTTGCCGTNACGCATGGTAGCCTGTTTGTCACTATCAGTACGGAGATGACCGTTAGCCAACCTCTACCCGCCAGCGAAGGACAAACAGTTCTAGTACCTGAAACAGAGATTACGACGCAAGAATCAGAAGGTTGGTTAACCGAAATACCTGAAAGTGTTACTGTTGAGAACGTGGTTGCGTCTCTTAATGCACTTGGTGCAACACCTCGTGAGTTAATTGCGATTCTACAAAATATCGAGAAAGCTGGCGCGCTTCATGCTAGGTTAATTATACGTTAGTCAACGAAAGAAGAAGGCGAATCAATCAATGAAACTTTCAGGTCATATAGGGAGATTACAGCTGGGTCGAATGGAGAACTACATGCAAAAATTTTCTGCTAGATCTAGGCCGACGGAAAAAAATACCACCTTCAACCAAGAACTAGAGTCTGTGGCACAAGAGTTTGAGTCACTGTTTACNCACCAAATGCTGCGCCAGATGCGGNCAGCAATTCCGAAAAGTGNTTTTCTAGACGGTGGTAATGCCGAAAACATTTTTACAGATCTACTTGACCAGGAGATTGGTAAAGTTGTCTCTAAGCGAGGCATCGGTATTGCCGATATGGTTTATACACAACTGCAACGGGATTGAGTTTTAAGTTGAAGATCCCGTCCGAATAATGTACTATCTGATTGCTGCTGGTGAGGAGTGCCAATTTTTTTCAGTTTTTTCTAAAGTTTCTCGGGATTCTTACCGTTAAGTAAATACAGATGAACAATACTTGCTGAAGCAAGCGGAAAAGGAGATTAAAATGGTACCTATTGATCCTATCAGAAACGCAAACNTGAATCAGGTTTATGGACAACGTGGAACGGGGAAAGCACAAACAGGGGCAGCTAATACCTCTAAAACTGACCCGCACCAAACAACCGGCGAACCANCCACCACAGACACGCACATCGACGGTGTGACGATATCTAAACAGAGCAATGAACTCGATCAAATTCGGCAACAGGTGGTCGATTCACCTGAAGTCGATTCTGAGAAAGTCGCCCGCTTACGTGAATTAATCAGCAGCGGGGAATACACAGTTGATAGTGCTCAAGTAGCTGAAAAGATATTGGCCACTGGCGTTTTGCCTGCCAGCCGGTAATCAGAAGACCATACATTAGGCAGTTGTTGCATCAACAGAGGAATCTGTTAGAGGGGAGACATCCAGATGTCTTCCCATGTTCCTTTCTCGGCGCTATTTTAGCATTTAGATAAAAGAACGCCAATTGATAAAAATAGGATTTAAAATGCAAACAACAGTCGAAAGTACGACACTTGACCGATTGACTGAGATCCTAACTCGGGAAGTTTGCCAATGTCGTAAATTGCTCGAGTTAACGGTTTCAGGGTGTAATATCTTAGCGGGAAATGATCCAGATGAGATTACCGCGCTCCTTAAGAAATTGGAGACATGGACGCTAGAGCTAAAAGTGTTAGCATCCGCTCGAACCGCTTTGATGAGCAAATTGGCTCAAGCTTTCAGCATCCCACCGTCATCGTTGAATTTGCGAAAACTTTCAGACCTGGTGCCGGAACCANTCTCTTCAAGTTTTCGTGAATTCGGCAAACAACTGAAGGACCTAGCACAGCAGGTCCGATCTGCGCAACAGGATAATGCCTACATTACCCAGCGTGCGCTTGACTACGTTAATGCGACACTCCGAGTTTTAGTCAGCGCTCACAATACCTTTAGTTATTCAGAAGAACTCAACCAAAATCAGAGCAAGCACATCCACACTCTAGCCTGAGAATATCGCTATGACAAATTTGCTCGGTAGCATTGAAATGGCAAAACAGTCGCTTAATGCGCAGCGACATGGACTAACCGTAGCAGGACATAACATCGCTAACATCAATACGCCCAACTATGCCCGTGAACGCGTCGAAATCTCTATTGATGTTAGAGGTCATTCCCTGGCAGGCGTTGTGGTAACGCAAGTGACACAAATTCGGGATAAGATCTTAGAGAGCCGTCTCCGTCAAAGTATTCAAGAATCAACTAGTTGGCAAACTCAGTCAAACCAACTCCAGAAAGCAGAAGCCCTATTTACCGATCTACAAGGTGGAGGGGTTTCAAATGCGATGTCTGAGTTTTGGGACAGTTGGCAAGACTTGAGTACAGATCCGGAATCCAAAGATATTTCAAGATCTATCACTCTTGGTCGAGCACAATCATTGGTCAAGGAACTCACGACCCTCAACAGTGGATTACAAACCATGTATGAGGNGGCGAATATCCAAATCCGTGATTTTTCCTCAGAGGTTAACGAACTCGCTAATTCGATTGCTGATCTCAATCGCGATATTGCTGCTATTGAGTATTCTGGTCAATCCGCGAACTCCCAAAGAACTCTGCGCAGTTCACTACTAACAGAACTATCTGAATATACAAACTTTTCGATTTTTGAAGAAACTAACGGGATGATCCGAGTCTATCTTGGTGGTATCTCTCTGGTCGATGGGATAAGGGCTTCAAAATTAGCAGTGCGAGNCGGAACACCGTCCTCCGACAATTTTTCCTCTGATCAACCGAATACCAAATCCATACTCTATGACGANATTAATCAATTAACAGAATCTTTCGCCNGTGTCAATCAGGANATTTTATCGTATCAAGGAACAGCTATAGCCTTAAGAGAACTCAAAAACCAGCGGAATGAACTTGAAACTCAAATCACTACGCTCTTCAATTTAGCCAACTTAACTGAATTCTCCTTCAATGATATAGGGGATGGAAGCGGTATGAGAAAAATTGAGGTGAAAGGCAACCCGTTGGTTGATGGCACTCGGNTTTCGAAACTGTCTTTGGATTCCCAACAGGCGACAGCCAATGTTAATTCACCCCTAATGGGCAAAAANGAGGTGGTGGTTATCAACCCCAAAAGTGGGGAAAAAGTTTCAATCCAAGGTGGGAAAATTGGTGGGTTGNTTAGCTTTAGGGATAAACAGATANTCCAATTTATCGATCGAATCAATACTTTCGCCACCACACTAATGGCNGAAGTCAATGCTGTTCACGTTAAAGGATATGGCTTAGACAATACCACTGGTTTAGAGTTCTTTACTGGTAATGACATTAATGACATTGAGGTCAATTCAATTCTGGAAGCGAATCCCGAGAAAATAGGTGTCTCTAGTGTAAAAGATACCGCTGGAAATAACTTAATCGCCTTAGCCATTGTAGACAAGCGAAACGCTTTTCTAATGTCCGACGGAACGCAGACCCTCGAAGATTACTATGCCAGTACGATGACCTTTGTTGGAATTCAGTCGCAACAAGCCCAGAGAAACGAAGAAAATAATGGGTTGCTGGTTTCACAACTTGAGACTTTCCGAGAAAGTTATTCTGGCGTTTCGCTCGACGAGNAAATGGTCAACTTGATTCAGTTTCAAAGAGCCTATGAGGCGTCAGCACGCTATATCTCGACTGTAGATCAAGTCATGCAAACGCTTATCAATATGTAGCCAACTTGGCTTTCGAGGAGTCTGACTTATGCGAGTCACTCATAAGATGATTTCCAATCAAACGACCGCCGACTTGCAAAGGGGTCTGGAAGACATTCAAACGNCGATCGATAAAGTTTCCTCTGGACAAAAGCTAAGAGCACTTTCCGACGATCCTGCTGAATTGAAAATCGCCATGAGTTTGCGGAAAGAATATGCTATTAATATTCAACATGCATCCAATAATAAAAAGGCGACCTTTCGCCTTAACCAAATCGATTCCATTGTTGACCAGGTCAACGATACATTGGTTCTTTTAAATCAGTTTGCCNCCGATATTTCAAGCCAGATCGGGAGTGCAGATGCTNTCAAGGAATTAGATAAGATACGAACCCAATTTAAACAAGTTGGTAATACCAAAGTTCTAAATCAGTATATCCTTGGCGGTACAAAAACAANCCAACCCCCTTTCGTTGAAGAAGACGGGANGGTTAGTTATCAGGGCAACACTTCCACTATTAATCTGGAAATTGGTGATGACCTAGGTATACAGGTCAATATGGTTGGCTCTGAGGTTTTTGGCACCGATCAGAAAGGNGTTTTTCAGGTCTTGGACANGCTACAGAAACTAATTGAGCAACAGGATCTTGGGGTAACAGACGAAACTAGCAAGCACGCCATTTCCTCTGGAATCCTAAAAANGTCAGANGGAGCCATAGCNGATGCTAACACCAACCTGGAAGATTTGATGGATATGAACTTGGCTGATACTATTCGGCTCTCAGGTACGGACACCTCAGGACAGACGGTTAATAAGACTATTTCATTTAATTCCTCACCTACGACCATCAATGATGGTTCTACAGCATACAGCGGTACAGTACAGGGGTTTTTGGACCTGCTGGAAGGCACCTATGGTGATGTTAGTGCTCACATTGATAGTATTGGGAAAATCGTGGTTGCGGATAATGATATTGAGGGCGAGTCCAGCACACTTAGTGTTAATATTGAACCTCAAGACCAGAATTCAGATGGTACTTTGCTTGACTTTGGTACCATGGCTCTGACCCGAAAGACCAGAGAAGTTCATACTTCAGATTTTGCCCTCACTGATCAAGTCATGGATAACAGTGTGGCAATAGGTGGCACGCGTTTAGCGGATTTAGTTGCCCAAGATCGACAACCGATGCTTGGTGAAACTATTACCATCAGCGGAACTGATCCAGATGGGGGCGATATACGAAAGACTTTCCAGTTTATGGTTTCTCCTCCAACTGATGACAATGGAAATCCAATTGCTGACAGCAATGGGATNTACGGCATCGACCTAGGTACTGTGACTCTTGACGACTTAATACGAGCTATCGAGGTTTCCTTCAATGGGAAGATTAACGCTAGTATTGATGCAACCGGCAAGTTTGTAATTCAAGATAAAATAGCGGGTGATAGTCAAACAAGTGTATCAGTTACAGCCAACAATGAAGGTGGCGGAGATCTGTATTTTGGCATCTGCACAGTGATAACAGAGGGCGACGACGATCCAGAGCTGCTGTCGGCCCGAATCCAACGTCAGATGCAAACCACTATTACCAGCTTAATTGGTAACATTGGCAGTGTAACATCCAGTAACTCGACTCGGATACAGATGGTCGGCGATAACGAGGGAAAGCTAGCCATTAAAAAATCGTCACTGGAAAGCCAGTTGAAAGAGGTNGAAGGGATCAACCAGGCTGAGGCNCTAACAGAGCTNCGACAGTTCGAGAGTGCGTACAAATCCGCGCTTACTNNAGCAGGGAAAGCAGCACAGCCATCGCTAATCGACATTCTAGGCTAAGCNTATCCCCGACCTTNATCGTGGGATTCAGTGAACTTACTCACCCATGAAATAAAAAAGCCTACTCGAGTGAGCAGGCTTTTTTATGCGCGGTTTTAGGAACTTTTTTCCCCGTTTGTCCTTCGATGAGGAATGAGCGTTCCGATAAGAAAAGATATATGGATATCTTTCTATGTGCTAGACTATACGGTTATTACCGCCTGAGTGTATTTGCTGTACCAAGCATCTCGTCCGCCGTCTGAATTGATTTGGCATTGGCTTCATAAGACCGTTGCGCCACGATCATACCAACCATTTCCTCCACGATCTTGACATTCGACATCTCTAGCATACCTGAACGAATAATCCCTGCACCCTGCTGGCCCGGGGTTCTAATCATTTCTGAACCGGCGGCACTGGTCAGTTTGAAAAGACCTCGTCCGGCGTGTTGTAATCCTCTCGGATTGGGAAATAAGGCCAGTTCGATACTACCGACTATGGTTGGATCAATATCCCCGGCGGCCCGGGTTGAGATGGTACCATCTTCAGCAANCANAACATCTTCTGCTTCGGGCGGAACTTGAAGTGATGGGTCTAATGGTAACCCATTCGGTGTAACTAAATTCCCAGTTCCATCTAGCGTAAAAGATCCTGCTCGCGTGTAAGTCGTCTGCCCATCAGGCATCCGAATGCGGAAAAAGCCCTCTCCTTGAATCGCCATGTCGAGCCTATCCTCGGTATCTTTCAGATCTCCTTGAGCGAAGCGAGTCGGTGTCGCAACGAGTTGCGTTCCGTGACCAATTTCGATTCCCGTTGGAATAGTCCGCTCTTGATTTAGTGTTCCCGCAGGTTGAATTANCTGATAAATTAAATCTTGAAAATCTGCCCGGCTACCCTTAAACCCGACCGTATTGACGTTCGAAATGTTGTTTGAAATCACATCGATATTCTTTTGTTGAGCGACCATCCCTGAAGCGGATGACCACAANGCACGCATCATTTTGGTAGTCTCCTTAAATTTTATTAAGATCTAGCGGTTTCGTTAATTTGCTGCACAGAGTCGTTGAAGGCCTGGATTGTCTTTTGGTAGCCTTGAAAATTTCTCAGAGTTTCTATCATCCGTACCATCTCCCGGATAGGGTTGGCGTTAGAGGATTCCAAAAATCCCTGCACAATTTTGAAATCAGTTGCGGGTCCACCAGAGTCGTTGTTCTCCGAGCCGAGTATCCGAAACAGATTATGACCCGTTTGTTGCAAACTGTGGGCAGGAAAATCTTTCACCAACAACTGGCCAATCAGTTGTTGATCGCCAAAAACCTTCCCGTTTTCGTCAATCGTAATTTGGCTGACGGNTCCAATATTCAACGGTTGCTCATCTAGGTCCAAAATTGGCAACCCGGTTTGGGTCACTAGATCTCCCTGGTCGTTGAGCGTAAATGCGCCGTCACGGGTATAAGACACACTTCCTTCGTGATCCAAAACACCAAAGAAACCAGCCCCTTTAATGGCTAGATCTAGGGGTTCACCTGTTTTGCGAATGGCACCTTCTTGCAGATCGATATGGTAACGAGCCACCATAGCTATTGGTAGCTTGGTATCTTTCGGTTGGTCGGGTGGTGCCGTATCCACTTGCGAGGGCGCCGCTTGGTTTAGGTGCCCTTCAAAGGAAGTGACATGTAGTTGGCTTCTCTTGAAACCAGTTGAATTGAGATTGGCGAGGTTATTGGCAATGATATCCATTCTCATTGCCTCGAAGACCATGCCTTGTGTGGCTTGATATGTACCTTTATTCATTTTCGTCCCTTCAACCCTCAGCTAAGCTGAGAATCGGCTTAGTAGACAAGCGACTTTTGCCAATTAGTTATGTTGTACCAAATCTATCAACATTACATTGCCGTGTAGCAATCCCTATGCCAATTTCTAATTCTCAAAGTGGTATCGATTGACATAGAACCTTAGCTTTGCAAAATTGAAGTCTGATTTGATAGAATCAAAGTATGGTTCAGACTATATCTCACTTTTATCGGATTTATTGGCTGCTGGTCCTTTCTTGTTTCTGGATGATAGTTGGTGCCTGTTCTCTCTCCCCTGTTTTAAAAAAAGAACCCGGGCAATCATCAGCANAGAAAAAGCTAGTGGATCCATTCGTAGCTCGCGAAAAAAAGTGGCAAAAATTGGTGATAGCAGGCGATCAAGCCTACCAAGACCAAAACTTGGCCTTGGCTCTAGAAAAATATCTGCAGGCAGTTGCTCTTAAACCGGACAAACATCCACCACAATTACGNGTGGCCGAGATTTACTATCAACTTCAGGAATATGAAAAAGCTCGAGACGCATTTGTTCAGTATTTGGAACTTGAGCCAACCGACCGTAATGCCCATAACTATCTTGGATATATTTATGAATCCCTGCAGAACTCGGCTCAGGCCGCTGAGCAGTTTGAGCAGAGCTTAAGGCTCTACGATCAAGATCTATATGCCCTCAATCACCTCGGTTTGGCCTATAAGCAACTGGGTCAATACCAACAAGCAGAGGAGACGCTTCGGCAGGCTTTGGCCATAGACCCTAAATGCGAACGGACGGAGAACCGAAACCTACATAACTATTTAGCCTTGATTTACCAAGCCTCAGACCAGACTGGGGAGGCCATCGCNGAGCTACGGGAATCGATACGGTTGTTTCCAGAAGAGNCCTGGGCTCGGACACAGGTGGCTAACCTTTACGAAAATCATGGTCGCTATTATGAAGCTCAGTTGCAGTATGCCGAAATTTTAAAGGTCGAACCGGACAATCTATTAGCACAATCCAGACTACAGGCACTCAGTCAAGCCAGAACGACGACAACCATCGCCAACGTCGTTCCCGTAGATCTGCTAGAGATCGATACCGATGNCATCATCGCCAACGCACCATCTCAGAATGACTATCCACATNATGATGCTATTATCCTACTGAACCAATTTTGTCACGAAATTACGCCAGCAGGGAAATCCCGNTATACTTCGCACAAAATTATTAAGATTCTCACTGAAAGAGGTCTACAGAAACACGACGATCTAGCAATTCCATACAGTCCAAACTCACAGTATATTACGGTCAATGTTGCACGGACAATTCTGATTGACGGAACTTCGATTGAACCATCTGCTGAAGCCTATAATGATGTCACTCCGCCGGGACAATTGACCTTTAACCTTTATTCTGACACCCTTTGGCGAGTAATTTCGATGCCTGCTTTGGAAGCGGGTGTTTGTATCGAATACAAAGTTTCGTTGGAAGATACCGTACCATCGGGAACAGATCGCTGGTTTTGGGGGGGGTACAGTTTTCAATCCACTGATCCAACCTTACAAAGCAACTATGCCCTTCGGTTATCAAGCGACAAACCCTTCCGTTGGAAATCGATCAATTGCCAACTTGAGCCCGATATTTTAGTTGAAGGTGAAACCAAAACTTACCTCTGGCACTATGGCCAAACGCCTGCTATCCGTGAAGTTNTCGGTCAGCCCTCGGCTTCGGAACTGGCGGCNCAACTCNAATTTTCTTCCGTCGACTCTTGGGATGCCGTAGCGAAATGGTATGCCGACCTGGCTCAAGACCGCTACACTACAGATGCTAACGTCGAAGAACTAGCTCAACAACTAGCCCAAGACGCAACCTCTAAGCTGGATAAAGCCCNTCGCTTGTATAATTTCGTCGCCAGTCAAATCCGTTATGTCAGTATTCAACTGGGGCAAGGAGCGTATCAACCCACGCCAGCCGATCAGGTTTTGAAAAAGCGATACGGAGACTGCAAAGACAAGAGTACCTTGTTAATTTCACTTTTAAGCCAAGTTGGGATTTCAGCCTATCCNGCGCTTTTAAGTCCTTCGCCTTACGAAGCGGTAGATCTAGATCTACCGTCGGTCGGTCAGTTTAGCCACTTAATCGTTGCTGTGCCTCGAACAGAAGTCCAGCAACTGAAGGGACAAAAAATGGAGAGCCGATACCTATGGTTAGATCCAACCGCCAGTAGCTGTCAGTTTGGAGTCTTGCCTGCCAGTAACCAGGGTCGAACCGCATTAGTAGTAAAAGATGAACAGGCCAATTTTGCTCGACTGCCCNTCTCTCCACCGGAAACCAACCACCTCTCGATCCGGACCGACTTAAGGATTCAATCGGATGGATCTACACATGGTCAGATATCGATTCTACCCACCGGCCAGTACGACTTAGACTACCGTTTGGCGTATCGGGATANCCCACTATCAGCGCTTAAAAGTACGTTCGAGGCCGAATTAAGNCGTAATTTTTCTGGCCTGGTCGCCGATCGTCACCAGATCTCTGACCTGAGAGACCTCGACCAAAATATCGAAATCCACCTCGACTTTCGGGCCGGACAGCTCACTAGCCAAATCGATGGACAACATTTGTTGCTACACTACAATGGAGCTGACTTTGAAGATTACACCGATATTTTTATTTCAGAAGAGCGGGAATATCCACTGGATCTGAGTCACCCGATTTTGGTCGAGAAATCGACCGTCTTTTATCTTCCTTCCGGATGGCGACCGTTAGATTTACCACATNATCAGAAAAGACATTCTGAGANGTTTGTTTTACAACACCAATTTGCAGAGCTAACTGTCATTCGCACTTACATCGAAACACAAATCGAGGTTATCCTGACGCTGAGGGTGGATAACCCAGTTATTACGCCTGAAATCTACGTAACNGCCAAATCTTTNTTTCAGAAGTTGGTAGAACAAGACCGGCATACCATGATTTTGAAAAAATCACCGGCTTCCTAATCTTATACTGTCAGTTCGGTGTTAAGAAATGTAGCGGGACTCATCCCGCTCTGGCTTGAAGGTAGCATAAATCTTGTATGTTCGATGGATGTCGTTGCACTACGCAAAAAATACGGACGTGATCTACGGATGACCGGTGGTTTTAGCAAGTGTGTATTAGCACCAGGTAAAACGGCAACTGATACTGAACTCGCCCGTGTCATGCTACTCATCGAACAGGGGTGCTAGTTCATCGCTGTCACCATTACCCCAGGCCAGCAGCACGAANCCAGNCAGGTAAAGTAAAGGCCTGGCTGGATTCGTGCGCTATTGGCGAAAAAGCCGATGAGAGTCAGGCCATCTGAAAAGAGCTTGGAAGAGGTGGCAGCCAGCCGCCCATGGCCGACCGAAAAAATCGAGCGGGGAGATGCTGATGAGGCAGCCGGGTTTGGCCAGGTCTAATATGGTCAGCGTTATGTAGTTGAACGACTGATCGGAAGAGGGAAAGAAAAACGACGCATTGCCAGAGGAGATGAAAAACAGGCCGATAGCTATCGAGGGATGATTTTACTGGGATCCATTCGTATTTGTCTCACAAACCTATTGTCCTACACACCCTAGTTCAATTCGTTGAAATGCGAGGCGAAACTACATCCAATAATTGAGCCAGTGTCCGATGTTCGAAAATCTCACTTATTTGATCTCGTGTTTCCATCCATAAATCATGAACCGGACAAGGATTTTCCTCGCCACACTCCGGCAGTCCAAAAACACAACCCTCGAAAGCATCCTGGCCATCAATGATATGAACCATTTGGATCAGCGTAATTTCGTCGGGTGGGACAGCCAGAGAAAATCCNCCACCACGCCCTTTCTGTGATTTTAGTAACCCACCTTTGACTAAAGATAGCAGAATTTTACCCAAAAATGGGAGTGCTAAGCCCTGACGCTCTGAAATTTCTTTAGCCAAGATCATTTTATCGGGGGACTTAGCAATGTACAATAAAGCTTGAACNGCGTATTCGCTAGAACGTGAAAGTAACATTTCTTTTCCCTTGCCCTATTCAGAGGAGCTAATTTAATACTATTTCACCTGTTATCCTCGAAAGTCGCTAGGATTTACCTAGACGCATATGAGGAAACACGCTCGTGANTTTGACATGATTGTAACATAAATAGTATAAAAAGGAAATTTTTCAATAAGTGCTTATTTTCTAATTAATCGTACCCGGATAATAACATAGGGGGCAGGTTTGAAGAATGAATAGACTGTCTGACTTCTCATGTCGGCGACCACAAGAGGATTGCCCCTACCTGTCAATTATCCGCTTAATCTCCTNCAGGTTCAGCGAAGAAATCAAAAAAGAAAAGAGTGTTTCCCTGAAATATCAACGCTTTATCAGATACTGTCGGTTAATATNGGTGCCATGGATGTCGGTTTCGTGGAATCGTATTTACATCTTATACAGTTTGAGTGCAGGTTGGAAGTTTAACTGCTGAACACAAAGCCAGAGGCATTGTTAGGGATAGTAAGGAATCGTGCGGAAGTCAGTTATATGGTGCATNTAGTGTATTTACTTTTCTGTATGTATCAGGTGCCGTGTAATTAATTACCTGCTTATTCTTGAAAGTCGCTAGGATTTTACAGTATCTGTTTGATNCCGGATGATCTCCAAGCCAAAAGAGCGTTATCCTCTCGTTGAGCCTGAATTGNCTGATACAACCAGCGCCACCACGGAAGGGCAATGGGGGTATGGCCTTTGAGATGNGGTTGAGGCTGCGCCCAAAGTAGCCCCTCCGCCTTATGTTTCCTTCGCCACATGATACCCAGAAGACCTGCCATAATCTATATCTTCATACTAACGCGATTCCAAAGATGCGGGGCGACATCTGCACGGGTCCAAACGACCGGACCGGGTCCTAGCGAATTCTTTAGACGTCTTCCGGCTCAACGCCAGAAAACCGGCCAATGTATGCGCGTATACATCGGCCGGTTCATCCGCTTGATTGAGGGTATTCTTACCTCACAATGCATGTCAAGTTCAGTTTCACTTGCCGACNCGCGAATCATTCATCCAGTAAATCGAGCAAGGCATTGGTTGTCAAAGAGCCGATTGTTGGACCAACAGACATCGAACTTTCATATTCATAAGGTTCTCGGCCAAAATCTTGGTCATCTAGAATATAACCCAATTCATCNTCAGCCAAGCCAAAAATAAACCTATATTTAGCATCCATCGCATTCTTAACTTGAAAACCGGGTTTCGGTAGGACTTCACCGGGATAAGTTGCAATTTTCGCCTCACCAATCTGGATTAAACGGACGACTGTCGGAATCAGCACCATATTATTATCGGGTATGTTTTCACGCTGAATGGCCATCTCTTTGGGCAATAGCCCCACCTCAATAGCCGATAGAAACTGTGGATTTTGGAGTGGTACATGTAATTTTTTTGACCGATGGTCTAGCCTAACATTTTTTTGTAAGNCCGCGGTTTCTACGCCATTCAATATTTTTTCAACCAGGAAGCTACCTATCCGTTCCACCTGTTCGAAAGTGCCTTCGGTTCTGTCCGGTGAAATCATCCCTCCTAGAGCACCATTGACGAATAGAGTGACTCCTCCCAACTTCGCATCACATTGACGGTAAATGACAGATGGAAAATCAGCAGTTAGCAACCGGCTGTCGGACCTCATTACCTCCGGATGCATGGNGAAATTAACTAACAGGCCAATGTTCGTACCATCAGGCCGGTCAACTTTAATAAGACCTAAGTCGCGGTCGATCAGGTTTGGTTCCCGATGGTTGATGGAGATTCGGTCTGCTTGACCGATCGATGTCATTGCCAGGGAAATTTTGGCGGGCTGTATCCGTTTCTTGGCATCCGCCACGGTGTCAACCGACTGTTGACAAACCCACTCGATATATTCGGGATCAACACCGCTGGTAGTTTCGTCCGGTCCCCATAGGCCAATGGTATCTGGACCGGAATGCTGGTGAGTCGCTGTGATGATCAGATGATCTGGAAGAACCCCTTTTTCTCGACACAATTCCTGAATTTCCATGTTTTNCAACCGTGTTACTCCCAGCAAATCGAGAGACAAAAAGCCAATTTGGATCTGTCCATCATCAATCAGGAAGCACCTGGCAAAAAGAGCGTCGTGAATACCTTCACTTTTTCGGTTGCTGGACCATCCCGCCAGGTAGACTGAGGACTGTGGTGTAATAATACGCTTAGCGGCACCGGCCTGAAGTTTCGTTGGATTGTCAGATATAATTGGTGCCAAAAGCATCAGCNAAACTGCAGATAAAATCATTAAAAAGAGAATATTTGAATCGGNATNTTTCCTACTATACAATGTAACCTTCTATGGTGGCAATGAATTTGAGTTTCAGAGGTCACTGTATATCAGCGACACTACGGAAACCTGCTGATGCCCANAGCGCGGGTGTTCGGTGAGATACTCTACTATCCCACTCCCAAGACCAATGACTTCCACCTCGAACGACACCTCGGACCAATAGATACCCATCAATTGGTCCTTTTGGGTTTTTTATCGGTGAGTTTTTATCATACCAGTCACTACACTACTAAGAAGCATTTCCTGCCATATCATAGAGGTCATAACCGTTTGGTTCAAAACTACCCACTGGAGTGCTTGTATCTTCCCGCACATCTTTTCCCTCCCTCCCACCCACATTTTCTGTTCACGTGCCTGTTTCCATCCACCACTCCATGGGCGCCTCACCCCACCTAGACTACCTCTTGCTGCATATTCCCACTTTGCCTTTGTAGGTAGTATTTTACTTGTCCATCTGGCATATACCTCAACACTTTCTCAGGATAGATCAAGTACTGGATGATCATCTGTTGGCGATTTTCGGATAAACCATTCGGCAATCACTTCCTGTCCATTTTCAGGATCTCAGTCTCTAGGTATTCCTCTATACTGAATCTCTTCCTCAAACTTTTTATATTAACCCACCGTTAATTTCGCGGATATCTATATAGAAACCATCCAACTCTCCTCGTGAACTGGCAGATCATCTTCCATCTCTCCAGTCCTGGTCTTTGAAGGCTTTCTTCATCACTCAGCCAAATGCCGGTCCCGTTTTTGGTCCCGGCGGATTTATGTGCTCGAACTAGGCACCTGTCGAGAGCAGCGAAAGTAAAATCATCTGATCCATATGGTGGTCTTGGGCTTGCAAAGCCTCCAGCAACTTTTGTCACAAGCCCTCCTTTTCCCCGCAACGAATCGATCGGCGGCGGNCTGGCAGAGAGCATAGCATTCTGCCAGGTCAGGCCAAGGAGCGTCCGTGCCTAAGATGCAGAAGATACCATGAAGCAGTTGGCGGTGGCGGCGAGAGGGATGGCCTGCTTTGTTTGGCCGTTGGGNNGGTAACAACGGTTCCATCAGGNACAACTCTTCATCAGTAAGTCGTAACGGGTTATGGTTAGCCCTTAGCTCCTGATTCGGATAGATTGTTTGAAGGANGGTATAGCTCAATTATCCTACACTACCTAGTTGGATAGCGTAAACGGATGACCATGACCAGTATATCAAGCCTTGTGTATTTTTTTGCAAGGTGGTATTCAAGTAATGTTAACAGATACTGAAAAATTAACTGGATTTCCGTCCAAGCCGGGAGTGACAAGACCCGTTTTGAGGTCGTTCCCTGTAGGAGCAAATATACTGTCATCTATTCGTGAAGCAACATCAGACCATCAGTTCGCCCAAACCTAAAGGCGGGTGTGTGTCGAGTGTTACAAGCGATTGATCCGCTTCCCCCTGAACTAACTTGAATATTTGCGTTACTGGGCCAAGCATATTTACCCAACGATGGTCGAGCATAATCCCGACTCGAAGTCCGGCTAACCAATCAGATTATTAGTGCTGCTTCACCGTTCCCATAAAAGCGTCCGACGGGAACGGAGATTGATTGTCATTATCACCATCCAGATCTACCGCATTCAGACTGTATTGTAAAATTAAAGAGAAATACTATAGAATAAATGCTATAAAATAGGGGCTCAATCGCCGAACCGCGGGGCTATTGAGTCATTCGTAGTACAGAAGACTCGAGCTTGCAATCATTGTTAAAAGAAGCATGACTATATGTTGATACCTGATCGCATGTTGTTTCAATCGCCAAATCGTGAGCCTAATTGGATCACTTGTAACTCGNACTCCAGCTTTTCTAGCAGAAAACTAACTGAACCTGAACGAAATGGCGTTAAGATGAGAAAGTTTGCTTGCTTGCTGACATTGCTGGTTATGCTGGGATGTAGCCAGGACCTAATCAAAGAAGAGGCGAGTGAGAAATCCGAGGCTGAAGTTGATAGTGTTAGTTCTGTCCAAACAATCACCTGGAAAAAAGACGGCGTTCAGATGGCATTGATTCCGGCTGGTAATTTTGNGATGGGAGACCACTTCAATGAAGGATATACTAATGAGCTTCCGGTGCATAAAGTAGAACTAGATGCTTTCTACATAGATACTCATGAAGTAACGGTTAGACAGTACAAAAAGTTTGTGNCAGAAACGGGTCGTCAGGCTTTATTCAGGTGGGTTAGTACTTACGCTCCTACCGATAGGCATCCGGTGATAGGGGTGAGTTGGAATGATGCTACGGCTTATGCTAAGTGGGCAGGCAAGCGTTTACCCACAGAGGCNGAATGGGAATATGCCGCACGGGGTGGATTGGTAGGTAAACGGTGTTCNTGGGGAGATAAGATTGCACCTGATGATACCAACTGGGGGAGTAACTATTGTCAACCAGTGGGTAGATTTGAGGCTAACGGTTACGGTTTGTACGACATGGCAGGTAATGTCTTCGAGTGGTGTTTAGATTGGTATGACGAGGACTACTACAAGCATTCACCAACTAGAAATCCAACGGGACCCAACAGTGGTAAATACAGAGTATTGCGTGGCGGTTCTTGCTATGTTGTACATGATCCTCGTGTGGCTCTTCGCTCCATCTCCTCTCCGAATATTCGGAACAATCACTACGGATTTCGATGTGTAGCAGACATCGAATAACTCGTGAGGAGTTAACCATGTTGCTTGTTAAGGTCAAGTCAGAAGATATACAATCGAGGAAGAAATGAACTTTCGTCAATTGGGTCGAACAGAACTTCAAATTAGCGAGATTAGTTTAGGTGGTGCTTACCTGATGGGATTAGATCCCCTAAAGGCAGAAGGCAATACGCGTCAGCTGGTGGAGACGGCTTTGGCTTTTGGCATCAACTATATCGACACCGCCCCCTTCTACGGCCAAAGTNAAAGTTTACTGGGTCACGCGTTGTCAGATACTTCCTGTCGCTNTCACNTGGCCACCAAAGTTGGACTGGACCAGAAGACTTTGATTATAGTGCTGATAGTGTCTTATGGAGTTTAGAGCGTAGCTTGAAAAGATTAAAGATTTCGAAATTAGCGGTAGCACAAATCCATGAAGTTAATATCCCCGGTTGGCAACAAATTATGCGCCCTAATGGTGCATTAGCTGGCCTTCGACAAGCCCAACAAAAAGGCTTATGCGATTTCGTCGGTATTACGGCTCGTGCTATTCCACTTTTGGTTCAACTAGCCGCAACGGGCGAATTTGATACAGTTTTGGTTTATCACGACTATCATCCATCTTGCCTGAAGGCCACGGAAAGTGTAATTTCAGTAGCGGCTAATCAACAGATGGGCATTGTGTTAGCAACGGTGCTAGCAGGTGGATTATATACGGAGCAGCATCAGCAGGCTATAGCAAAAATCGACGATCCAAAAGAACGTCAGCNAGCNGCTGAAATAGTAGAAAGACTAAAANCAGAACCACACACACTACCTCAGAATGCCTTTCGCTTTGTGCTGGCCGATGGACGTGTGTGAGTACGGTTTCCAGTGGAGCAGCCAGTGTCTCACCAATGGGTAGAAGTGGTAAAGCCTCGGAGATAGGACCATTGACGCTTTAAAGGCAAACCTGAAGGTTGGTCTTGATATTTGGAATCACTACCTTTATCAGTACGATTTTCTACTTTCGCTCCTACTCTAAACTTTAACCCTATCACCTTGTTCGGATAACTTTGATTCCAATGATTTGTTACAGTTTTGATGGGAGCCGGATAGGAATGATAAAAATGACTAATGGAAGTCTCAACCTGAGAATCGGTAGAAACCAACTTTCAGTTGACTGGTAATCGATCTAAGTTAACCGTTCTTTTTAATAAAATTTGCTTCCGACCNGTTTTTCATCCCGGTCGAAGAGAGATAATGTGATATGGAACAATTTCAAAATACTATTATTGTTAAGATTCATGCCGGTATAGTTGACCGACATAATGATTTAGTTCGTTTTTCCTTTAATCCTGTTAAATACTTTGCAGATTGGCAAGAAGGTGCATCTAAGCTTGATGTCTCACAGATAACCTCAAGCGGTCAGATACTATTGAACGAGCTTCCATCCCAGTTTGAGCCTAATACTCGAGAACTAAGCTGGCAGATGGCCGATCTATCCGCTGGCCAATCATCTTGGTATCGAATCCAGGCCAACCCCCAACTACCGGTTGATCCATTGCCTGTACCTCGCTTTGCTATTCATGACCGGACTTCACACCTATTAATTACTGCTGATGACCAGGTGTTCACTCGTTATAATTTTTTAGGTGTTTGGAAACCATACTTCTGGCCACTGAATGGCAACCACGGATCAGTTGTTCGTGGGGCAGGCGGTGAAGATCACCCACATCACACCGGCTTGTATTTAGCCTACGGCGGCCACGGTGAAGGTGGTTCAGCTAACATCTGGTCTGATTGGGATGAACCGCCATATGGGCCGTGTGGGAAGACTCTTCACCGGCAGTTTACCCGTTTAACACAAGGTCCGGTCTATGCGGAATTTGTCGAAGATCTGGTTCATATCAAAGGTAATGGAGACTTGATTATGAACGAAACAAGAACAGTACGAGCTTGGTATACAGATCTGGAAAAGAGATTTCTAGAAATTATCCACCAAACTAGCTATCCGGTCGATATCGGTGATCGACAATTTCTTTTGGTGGCTCGGATGANCCCTTCGATGAAACTTGCAGATCAAGGCCACGTTGAGAATTCGGAAGGCCATGTAGGTAGAGCTAAGGTTCACCATCAACAAGCGCGTTGGTGTGACCTAGCTGGAGAAGTTGGTGATGGGATCAACGGCTTGGCACTTTTTGACCACCCATCTAATCCAGAACATCCAGGCTTCTGGGGTGAGATCGCTGTCCCNCAGCAGATGAGTATCCTTCATCATCCACCGCATGAGTTAGAGAATGAGACCTTCCAGTTAAGATTTGGTGCTTATGTCCATCAAGGGACTACTCAGGAAGCGGACGTAAAAGACTATTATCAACGCTATATCAATCCAGTAGAAGTTGAAATTGTTGATTGCTAATAACCGTGCTTACTGATTGGCCGAAGCTATCAATACCAGAACCTTAGTGTCGCTCATCTGAACCTTACACAAAGAAAATGGGAAAGTAGCGAAAGTTTTCTCGACTACTATACCTTCTCCAAATCGTCACGCGGCCACAGACGGTCGGTGTTGCCAATACCCTGTGGCTTGCTCAAAAGCATAGGCTAGCTGGAGTACCCCCAACTCGTCCTGGTGCCGGCCCACAATTTGGACACCCACAGGCAGACCTTCAGACGTGAAACCGCAGGGCACCGAGATGGCAGGAAGACCGGTGACTGTGACATAGTAGCACGTTTTCATCCAGTCAATATAGGTGTCCATTTTCACCCCATTGATTTCGGTAATATAGCGCTGCTTCACNTCGAAGGGTGGTACCTGATTGACAGGAAGGATTAAGAATTCGTAGGTCTCCATGAATTCGCGTACCCGCTGGTAAAGCTGTGACCGCTTGAGCTCTGCTTGTCCGACCTCTGAGCCACCCAGTTTTACNCCTGCTTCGATGTTCCATATCACCGTGTCCTTCAACTGCTCTCGATGGCTCTCTAGCAAGGCACCATAGGCAACTTCAAAACGCCAGGCCCGCCATACTTTAAAGATCTCATCTGCATCNGTGAAATCGGGCTCGTCGTCCTCAACTAAACAACCCAAGGACTCGAACACGTGCCGTTGTCTGTCGATGGCCGTCGTCACACGCGAGTCCACCGGCAGCCCACCCAGATCGCGGCTCCAGGCGACACGTGTTCCCTTGAAATCACGCTCTAGCGATTGAGAAAAGAGGCACCCCGGTTCGCTGACAGCAATAGGAGAACGCGGATCCGGGCCAGCAATTGTACTCAACATGAGTGCAGTATCCTGCACGGTACGGGCCATCGGCCCCTGCACCGATATCGAAAACCAACCCAACAGCGCAGGCCATACCGGTACGCGACCAGGAGAGGTGCGGAAGCCCACCACATTGCAGAAGTTGGCCGGATTACGCAGAGAGCCACCCATGTCACTGCCATCTGCAATTGGCACCATTCCACACGCCAGGGCTACTGCCGCCCCACCGCTGCTGCCACCACAGGTCTTGGTGTTGTCGTANGGGTTGAGGGTTNCTCCGAATACTTCGTTATAGGTCTGAGAGCCGGCTCCGAATTCGGGTGTGTTCGTCTTACCAATAGTGATAGCACCAGCTTGTTTCAAACGCTCCACGATGAGAGCATCCTGATCCGGCACGAAGTTCTGGAAAATGGGGGAGCCAAAGGTCGTACGTATTCCCTTGGTGTTGACAAGATCTTTGTGGGCTACAGGGAGTCCGTGCAACGGCCCCACCTCACTGCCACGGTTGAGGGCGTTGTCGGCCGCCCGAGCTTGATTCATGGCCTGTTCGGGCAACAGCGTGACGATAGCATTCACTTTCGGGTTGACCCGATCGATCTGAGCCAGATGTGCCTCCATTACCTCCCTGGCCGAGATGTCCTTTGCACGAATGCGATGGGTTAACTCTGTNGCTGTTAGAAAGCAGATTTCTGGGCTAGACATAGTCTCCTCCTTTGGTTTAGATATGGTGATACTAACTTGATTCTGGTAAATTGAGGCGTGGCCATTAAATTATTCTGGCATTTTGGCAGCGAACCGTCCGTAACATCACCTAACACTGACGGCCTTTTTCATTGNATAGGGATAAATTTTTGGACGATTCGTACCCGGCGTTCGAGCTCCAGTAATAATATCGTTTCCACATCGCTCAAGGGTGTGTTCAATTAGCATGGATTCGGCATCTTCGAGATTCAAGAGAACTTCAAGCGTGGCGCTTTTCGTATTCGGCGCCCGNATGTTGCCAAGCGAAAGACTGCTAGCGAGAATCCGAGAATAAAGGACAGGTACTCAGTTCCTATTGTTCGACTGCTACTATGAATCAGGTTATGCTCAATGTGTTCTCGCTTGCGCTAAAANAGTATTTTATAGCGAATTGGGGCCCAAAAACTAGGTAAATAAGGGGAGTGGAGATGTTTCAAAAAAGGGNTCTTTTATCAAAACAGCCGGTTACTCGTCTCTGTGGTGACCAGGATTTTTGGTCTTGGTCTTGAGGGGGTGTTAGGGAGACCAACCGCTCCTTTGCAAATTCTGCGATTTTGCTATAATCCATCAGCGATGTCAGGTGTATTTATCTCCTATTCTCGCCGTGACATCGACTTTGTCTGTCACCTGTTTGACCAACTAACCGCCCGTGATCGTGAACCCTGGGCTGACTGGTNAGCCGAGATCTATCGTGGTATTAATGNAGTTAGTTGACTCCTTCCTGTTATTATCAGTCCTGCATTCTGTGGCTTCTGAAATCTGCACCTTAGAAATTAAACACGGGGTATAAGCATAACAAAAGATTNGTACCAGTGGTTTGGAAAGGGGTGGATGATAATCAAGTGGACTCTACTCTGTTGGCTGACAACTGGATTTTTCTGCGACAGGAAGACGACTTCAAGGCTAACTTTGAACCTAACCGTACTGTCTTCAGGAATCGGAAATCGTATAGCGGGTCAGGATGCGAGACACGATAGTTTAGCGATAATTCCAGGTTTGTCTTGGGTCATAATTCCAGGTTTACTTGAGCCGGAGATATTTTCCTGACTGAGTTGATTAACCAAACATGTTGAACGGTTGGCAGTTCTGTGGAGTGAATAACCTTTTCCCGAATCTTGCCCTGTTTAAGTAAGCGGGCCCGGAAAATACCTGACAACAAACCACAATGGATGGGCGGAGTTAACAGATGTCCATCTTTTTCAACTACGATGTTGGCTCGACAACTTTCGGTCAATTCCCCTCGCTGATTCCATAGTAGAACATCTTGACATTCAGGATCTATGGCTTGAACTGCTAACAAAGCCTGATCGTAGACTTGGCGTTGTGTGGTTTTGTGATATAGAAAATGGTTGGTAGAATCAATGGGGGTTAGTGCTAATCGGCAAACGACAGGTAATGTAGTCGGTTGGATCTCCATCGATTCACAGGACACTCGACCTTTCTGATCAATTAGTAACCGAACTTTATGTGGCTTTGGCGGTAGTGTCGAACAGTAGTCGTGCAGTCTTAATCCAATCAGCGTTCGATCAACCTCGAAAGCGAAAAAATTTGCGGACTGCTGCAGTCGATCTAAATGCTCATCCAGCAAAAATAGCGACTCACCATCCCAGAGTAAACTCTCCAGTAGAGAAAACTCGCGGCCCTCTGGGAAATCACAGTTGAGCCACTTTGCTAACACGTTAGGATACCCGCTTTCATCTGGCATTCCAGGTACTCGTCCTGACTCTCGGAATCCCAGACAATCCCACTACCTATACCGTATTCGGCTCGACCGTGTTTTACAACTGCTGTTCGAATAGCTACATTAAATTCGGCTTTCAAAGGTGCGGATTTCCGGGGGAAAATTATACCGATGGCGCCCGTATAAACACCTCGCGGAGACTGTTCGAGTTCGCTGATGATCTTCATAGTTCGAGGCTTGGGGGCACCCGTTACCGAAGCGCAAGGGAAAAGAGCAGTCATCATCTCGGTTATTGATAACGACGTTTTAGCCGTTACGGTTGAGGTCATCTGCCAAACTGTCGGATATCTTTCGATATCGAAGAGGCTTTCCGTTTTAATAGAGCCAAACTCAGCGATTCGCCCCAAATCGTTGCGAATCATATCCACGATCATCACATTTTCAGCTTGGTCTTTGGCTGAGTGGCGCAGGGCATTTGCCAATTGAAGATCGGTGGCGGCATCAGATCCGCGATGACGAGTGCCTTTCATTGGACGTGTGGTAACTACCCCATTTCGGTAGGAAAAAAACAGTTCAGGCGAAGCCGAACAGATGGCAAACTGATCGGCGTGAATAAAAATCGCCCTCTCAACGGGTTGTGCCCATAGAAGTTTCTGAAACAGCGATAGCGGATTTCCGGTGAAGGTGGATTGCAAAAGATGAGTATAGTTGACCTGATAGGTTTCGCCATCAGCGATGAGATCTTTAATTTTTTGAATTGCCCGGTCGTAAGCATGAAAATCAACAGTGGAATCCCAGATCAGACCACTGAGATCCTTGGAAAGAGAGTCCGGTTGGGGGAGATCTCGCAACTGTTGGACAGGTGACTTGAAGAGGCCAAAGGTGAGAAGTGGAAGTGGATCTTGGTCAAGTGGACACGGGCGGGAAGCGTGTGTGATCAATGCTGGATCAAAAGCGGACGCGGCTTCGTAACTTATAAAGCCGACGGCATAAAGATCTTGACCTAAAGCCGACTGTTCCACCTGGCTCAGTTTAGGGACGACTTGATCCAGATCGAATGTCTGAACGACGTTGACCGGATCTTGGAAATCGAGCCAACTGTCTCCAGAGCGAAGAACGGCTCGGTGCATCTTTGTTTCCTCAATAGCAGCGAAAAATTCTTCGCCCTTTATTAGCCCTGACCTTCATTAACAATTAAGAATCTGGAATCAAAGTCTACCTCCGACCCAACTTTAGGTGGCCTGATTCAGGGGAATTTCAGACTTAATGACTCGATCAGATCGAAGCGGCCTTGTTAGCAAAGGTCAGGTGTACACATTCGCGCTTGGTTAGGCCAGCAAAAACAACTCTATCTCTTTCCATGACTGTACGCAAATCACTTGACCTTGGTGGAGTTCCGGATAGTATCGATCCCCGAGTTGAATCTCAATCGACGGAATCTGAAAATGATCCATGGCTTGATGCGTCAGTTGATTATCACCGATTAGCAGACCGATATCCGCCGAGCAGATAGCCAGCAGATCTGTAATGGAGTCGCCAATATAAGCGATAGCTCCAGTAGTCGTGGTTAGACCTCTTTGGGACATAGACTGCTTGAGCCGGGCCTGCTTGTGTCGAGCAGAAGTGATGTGAAGTTGGATCTCCCCGGTGGTGATAGCTGGTGCATCTGGATCGGTTCGATCGAAGACCAGGTTATTGGAGTAAACCTGGTCACACAAGTCGCCAACAGCACCAAGGATCAAATCGGTGGACCAATTAGCTGATAGGATTTCAATTCGAACTTGCGCTTCCTTCAAGCGAGAAAGAACTTGAATGGCGAATGGCTTTTTAGCCGTCTGCTGGCCTAGCTGTCGAAGTTGATACGGCTCTATGCCAGCCAAAAATCGTTGCTGAACCACTTTTTGAAGAGAAACTTCCTCCACCAAACAGTGATAGTGATCCAAAAACGACTCCAACGAAGGTGCATCAAAGAGGCTCGGAGAGTTCGGTTGACGAAACTGAGATAGATACCACTTCGATAAATCCTCCCAAGCACTGAGCATAGATTCAGGGTTAGCAGACTGTTTGGCTGCTAACTGTACCATTGGATTGATGGTATCCTGCTGGGTGATGGTCTCATCGAAATCAGTAATAAGCGCAGAGGCGACATATTTTCCCAAACTGAATTACGCCTCAACTAGAAATATTTGGTTGTGTCATCTGCCGTGGCACAATAGCTTGATCGAACTGGTCCGCGGCTAACAGGCCTCGTGCGATCGTGACCGCCTTTAGCGTCTGACCTGTTTGATGCGCCTCTTTGGCTACCGCAGCTGCTTGGTCATAACCAATATGGGGAGCAAGTGCTGTCACTAGCATCAAGGAGTCGTTTAGATATTGGTCAATCTGGGATAGGTTTGGTTCGATGCCAACTACACAGTGTTGAGAAAAGGAGTCACAAGCATCGCCTAATAGACGAATCGACTGCAAGACATTAAAGGCCATCACCGGCATAAAAACATTCAGTTCGAAATTACCCGATGCTCCGGCCACCGCGATGGTGGTGTCGTTGCCAATGACTTGAGCGCAAACCATGGTCATGGCTTCACACTGGGTGGGGTTAACCTTTCCTGGCATAATTGAAGAGCCCGGCTCGTTGGCCGGGAGCACAATCTCACCGATACCACACCGAGGACCTGAACCGAGCCAGCGAATGTCGTTGGCAATTTTATTCAAGGCGCAAGCCAATGTTTTCAGTGCACCACTGACTTCAACCAGTGCATCTCTAGCACCGAGGGCTTCAAACTTGTTAGGTGAGGAGATGAAGTCTAATCCTGTTTTTTGGCCGATGGCCTTGGCTGCCCGGTCTGCATATTCAGGATGGGTATTCAATCCAGTGCCTACGGCCGTCCCACCGATCGGTAATTCGTATAGATGAGGAAGCCCATGATCCACGGCTCGCAACGCATTGGTCAGTTGCTGGGCATAGCCGGAAAACTCCTGACCTAATGTAAGAGGGGTAGCATCTTGCAGGTGCGTTCGACCGATTTTAACGATTTCGGCAAAGGCTTCAGCTTTATCGAGTAGTGTATCTCTTAGGTTTGATACCATCGGCTTCAGATGGTGCGATAGCCGATCTACAACGGCTACATGAATGGCAGTTGGGAACGAGTCGTTGGTCGATTGGGACTTATTGACATGATCGTTGGGATGAATCGGTGTTTTGCTACCCAACTCGCCACCCAGAATCTCAATGGCGCGATTAGCAATCACTTCGTTGACGTTCATGTTGGTCTGTGTTCCACTTCCAGTTTGCCAAACCACCAGCGGAAAATGATCGTCCAAGGTTCCGTTGATTACCTCTTGAGCCGCCTGTTGGATAACTTCAGCTTGGTCTCGGGTCAAGAGTCCTAGGTCCTGGTTGACCTCAGCGACAGCCTGTTTGACCACGCCGAGGGCCCAAATCATCTCCCGTGGAAAACGTTCACCGCCAATCTTGAAATTTTGGACAGATCGCTGAGTTTGTGCCCCCCAGTAACGGTCTGCAGGCACCTTGATTTTCCCCATGCTGTCCTGTTCAATTCTAACCTGTTCAACTGTTTCTCTCAAATAGATACTCCCCAATCTCAGTAGTGAAGCAACCGTCACGTCGCTAACAAATTTACCTGGAAATTATAGCACTTGAGGACTGATGCCCACAAGGAAAGTCACAGGGGCCAAAGATTTGTATTTGCTGCGTTATTCAAAGAAGAAATTTGTTCTTGCGAGAAATATTGGCGTGATGTATCATGCCATTTTATTAGGAATGCGTCCTTTTGTGTCTTTCAAACACTTTCTAAATCCTTATCAAGGAGTTTACAAACATGAAAATGAAACTTTTCCTCTTAATTATCACTGGCTTAATGCTAGTGATTTGGCACAGTATAGGAACATCTGCTTCGAAAGATTTGGTCGCGGCTCGGACGCTTGGCGAAGGTTTTGGTGGTAAAGTCAAGAATGCTTCGGGCAATGGGCACAATGGCGTTATCTCAGGCACGAAATGGGTTAAGGGGAAATTCGGGGCTACGCTGGAATTCAATGGAGATGGTGACCAAGTTCTCGGGGCGCACAATGATGCCTTGAACATCGAGGGCAAATTAACGGTTGAGGCGTGGGTATTTCCCACAGGCTGGAATCCCGACCTGAACGCCATTGCCTAAAAATGGGAGGATGGTAGTAATCGCTGACAGTATCAGTTGACGGTTTACAAGACTAAAAACTGGTGGTATGTCTCCAATGCTGGTAACAACTGGCCGCGCGCAGAAGGAAAGATCGCTATGGAACTTAACAAATGGATACACCTCACTGGAACATACGATGGCAAGAAACTCCACAATTACACTAATGGGAAATTAGATGTTGAATTAGACCAACCTAACGGTATCTTTGCCTCTAACATCCCTGTGGCAATCGGTGGATAAGGCCCCACAACACCGAAATGTACTTATGGTAAAAATCGGCATTTCATGGGTGGTTATTGACGAGGTAAGATTCTGGCGCGAAGCCTTGGGTGAAAAGGAAATTTAGGATGAGATGAACAGTTCGATAGCGTCTGTTCATTTGCCTGGAAAANCTGCCATAACCTAGGCAAGCATCAAGAATACATTTTANAAAAAGTGCCGTTTCTCTTGAGATCTAGCAGGTAATCGCGGTGGGATTCTGCCTCCGAATCCTCACCGTAAATTGTCACCNTCGTGCTGGCTGGCATTTTCTCCGAACTTTCGAGGTTCTGCTTTACTTNCATTCCTACATTTCGCACCNGTTTTTCGGGGTCTTAGTATTTATTGATTTTGGCTAAAACCGGATGAACACTAAATGTTCAGGTTTTGATTCGTTTCCCTGGCTGTCGAGACAGCTGTTTTTGGGGGCAAAAAGTGGCATAAAAGCGGCATTCTTGGGGTTCAAAAGCAGAAAAAACCGAGGTTTCATACGGTGCGGAATCTTAGGTTCATGCAGTGAAGCATAAAAAACCGAGAATCAGAAAACATTCGACCACAGGTCGGGCATCCTCGACTTGATTGGGGAAAGGGGGAAAAAGTCGTGTTGAGTTATAAATTAGACCGCCGGGTTATCAGGCGGAGAAACAAGGATTCTTGGGTCTAAGGAGATTCTAGTAATAAGACGCGGAGACTTCCGTTTTGTTAGGAATTATTGAGGTCCAATTGGTATGGCTTCCTCCCAAAGAGACTGGAATGAATGTTGCGGGCGAAGAAGTACTATTCTTGCTTCAATCACCTGTTCAAAATCATTAGTTGGCCTGGTCAAGACTGCGATCAACTGAGTCACTTTTGGGTGGCTTTTTTATGCCTGCGGCCGCTCTGGATTCTGCTGTTTTATCATTTAGAAAAATATCCCTTCTCAGCCACACCAAGTCTATCGTTAACAATCTAACCAGATGGGCTGAATATATAGTAGTACTGATGATAACCTTTCGACTAGTTCAGCAGAGACGTACAACAAGCGGCTATAATAGCCGTCGTCAGCACAATTCTAACCCAGAGTTAATAGGTTTAAACTAACAGGGCAAAGTCTGTCCAATTTCGATTTCAAAACAGTTCAATAGTCCGATTAAAAGACCGACTTTTCAGCTGTCTCAGATTATGGTAAATAGCAGGTACAAACTACAGATAATCATTTCGGTGGACTTTATGTTGCACCCTGCATTCTATGCACAGGGAATAGCCTCGATGAATCTGTCATTGAATCCATTCGTAATCCACGATGTCATCTCGTTCTAGAACCGCCTGGGCTACAAAGCGGCGCTGTTTTTCTTCTGTTAACGCCTTCTCTGCTGTTGCTAAGTGCATTTACACGCGTTAGAAGGTCGTAATCGTCCCAATGTAGATCGCCGGTTTCCTGATACTTCCAGAGGCAGAAGGGTATCAGTTGGCCAGCCGGTATCTACCTCCGGCCAGAAATCAACAAATACACCAGAGCATGTACACGCTACGCCACAATAGGTTGGGAGGATCACGCTAATAAATTCTCTTCAAAAGGTTCATCTATCGGTTCGTCTACTTCAGGGGCTGTTAGGATCTCAAGCTTTCGTTGTGCCAGTTTTCCCGCTTGAGAATCGGGGGATAGCTCGACCACCCTCTGATAGTCATCAATAGCTGTCTCCTTTTGCCGGATCCGGTGGTAAAGCATAGCTCTAAAATAATACGCGTTGGCGTAGGCATCATCTAAGGTAATGGTTTTAGTAAAGTCAGCAAGCGCTCCATCGTAATTGTTGAGATCAGCGTAGGCATTACCTCGCAAGATGTAGGGCTGTGGTTGGTCAGGATCCAGTTCAATGGACTTAGTAGCATCAGCCACTGCTTCTTCTAACCGCCCCTCGATCTTATAGATATTACCCCTTAGCAGATAAGCGTTGGTGTCGTCAGGGTTTAATTGAATAGCAGTACTAAAATCTTGCAAAGCAAGATCGGGTTGCCTCAGCTGTCGATAGGTACCGCCCCGTAAAATGTAGGCTTGTGGATCTTCTGGCTTCAGGTTGATGGCTTTGGTCAGATCTGCCAGAGCCAGTTCTAATTTTCCTAGCCCCTTGTAAGCCTGCGCACGTTTGTAATAGCGCAAGGGATTATTTGGAAGTTCCGCTATTTCTCGACTACACTCTTCAACTATTCGCTTCCAATAATCTTGCACACCCTGTGTGGTCACTTGACTTCCTGCCATGATAACCTCCTATGGTCTCTATGGTACAAAAAAATCGAAATATTGCCAACAGGCGTAATCGGGTAAATCTACGCCATAAGTTACTGCCGTGACACCTAGTTTAACGTCTGGATACCGGCTTTGGATGTACAGCGAAAAATTAAAAAGCCACTTATAGGTCAGAAAAATCGACTCCGATTGGTCTGGATGCCCATGCTCGATTTTATCACAACCCAACAAAGCCGAGTTCCTATTTTCGAAGATCGGGCCGGACAAAATTAGTAGATCTAAGGGGCAGCGATCCATTAGGTCTTCCACTGCCTTGACCATAAAAAAGCCATACTCACTCAGCAGGCAGTAAATAGGAATGGTTGAATCAGTTGGGTTGCTTAGTTGCCAATCTGGTCGATCTAAGAATTCCTTGCCAACGGTCGCAACAGGTAAAAAAAGAGCTCGCCTTCGGCCGGCTTTTCCAGACAGTTCATCTGTTAAGGCAGATAAATTATCCGGCTCAAAATCGAGGACATGATACGATTTGAGATCTTCTAGTTTTAAGTAACGCTGATTTATAACGCTCTGACCTAAGACCTGATCGAGCATAAAGGTATCGGCAGTACAAGAGACGGCGGGTATTTTTACCGGTTGGTTGAGAAAAACAGAGATTTTGGTGCTATGGTTCAGGGTTGCTGATCCTAGTCCAACCGAAACCATATCTCGCTGCCGGTAGACATCGAAAAATTTCAAAATACCGGGTGCCTGGTTGGTTAAAGCGATCCTCTGACCCGACAACTCTGGACTTTGGTAAATCTCAAGATGCCCACCCGTTCTTTTGGTCAACAACTGGGACTTAAACGGGTAGAGGATTGGTAGGGATTCGACCACTATCCCTTGCAACACTAACGGTGCGTTTGACCTATTTTCAAAAACTAGCCACTTATCAATTCGGGGTTGATTCGGATAGGTCTGATAACAGATCTGCAACCTAAAATTGAAATTTGACGAACGTGGATGAGGGAACAAGTTATCGAGGGTTGGCGATAAGTCGATCTCGGATTCCGGTGTAACCGAATTGTAGCTCATCCAGATGATGAGTTTCCGGCTACCTTCCAAGCCAGAAACAATGTCGTAGCGCTGATAGCGCAATAACGAATCGACACCAGAAAAGGTTAGACCTGCCACTTGAAAACGGAATTCCTCACTTGCTTGTGCTACACTATATCGTCCTGCAACCTTGTCAAAAATGGAAATGGTTTGAAGTCGTGTTCCGTCAACAGAGAGCAGAATCCGTCGCTCCAGAAAAGCGTTGCCCAGGTAAAACTGATTGTGCCGTCCGTCAAAACCGGCATAGGCTGTCTTCTCATTAACAGGTCGCAGGGCTTGTTGTAGATCGGTGCTGGCAATTCTGGTATTCTTCTGGGGTGAGGTCACACAACCAGCAACGGTTAGAGCAACTGCTAGTGTCCACAAACAGGCAAGGTGCCACTTAAATTGATGAATCGAACACACGTGAACCTTCTTCCTTATGGATACAATTTTCAAACTTCTTCAAACTCTAATGTGAGATGATGGTTTACTACCCCCTCAATCCATCCAAGTTACTATAGACTAAAAACCTTGGTTTAGCAAGATGTCCTTCGGTAAGCGTCTTTTGTGCCTTTATCTCATCGATATAATACCAGATAACCTGATCGCCTTCTGTATTCTTTTTATCAGCCGATTTCTGCTGACAATCGACTAGTATTATTGTCACCGAAATCCCAAATATAAGTGGATAAAACTGGAATCTTAACATGTTCACTCCTCGAATATGGTTATTGAAAGTAGACGATGAGGGGCAATTCAAAATTCAGACAGTTGGTGCGAAACGCCACAGGTTTCCTGAGTAATCGTGAGCAAAAAGTAAATTCCCGCAAACCACAGGTGCAGTCTTGATTGGTGTGCCAAGCTGATACGTCCAAACCAGATGGTCCTGGTTATTGACGGTCCGGATTAAGGCCTCGTCATGACCAAGGTAGGCATAATCTCCAGCAACGATTGGGTAGAACTTCCGGCTACGGTTTGACGCTGGGAGCGTTCCAATCTGGATGCATTTTGCGCACAGGCTACCTCCCATCGGATCTCGCTCGTGACCAAGTCAATGGCGGTGAAGTGTGTACCATTGACCAGCACCAGATATCNCACGCAACCGGAATTGGATTCTGGAACCCAGCATTGGCTACAGNCGTGTCCCAGATTTCCTCACTGCTCTGGTATAGTTAAGCAGAAACTGTGGTGACTGCCAATCGCTTACCAGTAGGCCGAATTTTGTCGTTATCAGTTGAATGCACAAATCAATATTAGAATTTAAATCTCAATCTTAAATCGGGGGAAGAATTTGATGAAAATAGAACCGTCAAGTAACCAGATGCAAGCCGACGATGTAGCTGCTATCGATGAATTGAGGACAGACTACAAGAGAATGTGCCAGGAGCTAGGCAAGGTGATTGTGGGTCAGCAATCGGTGATTGAACAGCTGGCTATCTGTTTGTTTGCCCGTGGGCACGCCCTTTTGATGGGGGTTCCTGGCCTNGCTAAGACGCTCTTGATCCGTCGTTTGGCCGAAACCATGGATCTGAGTTTCAGCCGGATTCAATTCACACCCGATTTAATGCCCATGGATATCACGGGCACCGATATTCTGCAGGAGTCGNANTCGGGGCGTCGCGAGTTTGAGTTCGCGCAAGGACCGATATTCGCCAACATCGTTTTAGCTGATGAAGTCAATCGTGCGCCCTCCAAAACTCAAGCGGCCATGCTGGAAGCCATGCAGGAACATCGTATCACCGTGGTCGGTCGAACATATACTTTAGACGAGCCGTTCTTTGTTTTGGCTACTCAGAATCCGATTGAGCAAGAAGGNACTTATCCCTTGCCCGAAGCACAACTGGATCGATTCATGTTTATGATCGAGGTAGGCTATCCCAAGCTAGAAGAGGAAATCGAGATTGCGCGGACGACCACTGGCAATGCGATTCCTGAATTAGACCATATTATTGATGGAGAGAATGTCCAGTTGTTTCAGNACCTGGTACGGCGACTTCCTGTTCCAGATCATATCTACGAATTTGCCGCTCATCTGGTTCGTCGTACCCGGCCTAACGGCGACTCAGCCCCGGAATGGGTCAAGCCTTTAATTAGTTGGGGGGCCGGCCCCAGGGCGGTTCAATACCTGATTTTAGGTGCCAAATCGAGGGCAGCTCTACTGGGAAGTTACATGACGCGATTGGAAGATGTGCTGGCGGTCGCGAAACCCGTTTTGATACACCGAATCATTACCTCATTCGGGGCTGAGTCGGAAGGAGTGAGTAGCCGGCAAATTGTACAAAGATTAGTAGACGAATTAGTCAAAGAGGGGTAAGATCATCGTGCGGCAAAAATCGGAGGGGCGACACAATTTTATAGACACCAAGGTTTTGGCCCGTTTGTCAGGGTTATGGCTAGAGGCCCGCATCCCGATGCTAGGCAGCGTTTCCGGTCGTCATCGCAGTTCGTTACGAGGCTCNAGTTTGGAGTTCGCCGAATACCGAAAATATGTGCCTGGAGATGACACCCGGCGTATGGATTGGCGCGCTTGGGGCCGTTCTGACCGTTATTATATTAAGGAATTCGAGGCTGATACTAACCTTCGTCTCTGTCTGGTCGTCGATACCAGCGGTTCTCTTAACTTTTCTGTCGACGACGTGGCAAAAATCGACTATATCCGATCGATGGCTGGAACACTCGCCTATTTGGCTTCACGACAAGGTGATGCGGTAGGGCTATATGGAGCGGATAAAGGATTTCACACCGAAATTCAGCCGAAACGGGGCACGGCTCATTTACGTCTGGTACTTGACACCCTGGCAGACCTGAAAGCAGAAGGCGAAACGGGATTGGCTGAGTCCCTGCATCAGGCAGCGGAAAGTATCAATCAGCGCGCATTGATAGTGGTCGTTTCTGACCTGTATATCGAACCGGAGATTTTAAGTGGCTGTTTTCAGCACTTGCGATTTCGCAAACACGATGTGGTCGTTTTCCATTTAATTGATCAGACAGAAATCGACTTNGACTTCGATCGACCCACCCGTTTTATGGACCTGGAGGGTGGTGTTCCAATTATGGCTGATCCTAATCTGATCGCCAGACAATACCAGCAATCGATGTCTGACTATTTGTCTGATTTGGCTGATGTGATGCTGGAGGCGGCAGTNGACTATCATCGAGTGAACTTGCTTGATCCGGTAGACCAGGTTCTAGCTCGTTTTCTGATCGGGCGGCAACNCGGAAAAAGGTAATTCCAGCAACCNGATCAGCAACTTACTAAACGTCTTCGGAGTTTTTTGAATTATTTATGAGTTTTCTGAGCCCTTTAATTTTAGCCGCTTTGCCTCTGGTTGCACTACCAATCATAATTCATCTGATTCACCAGNGTCGACACAATACCGTTGAATGGGCAGCAATGATGTTTNTGGTCAGTGCCGAACGAATGAACAAAGGGATGGCTCGGCTACGCTATTTGCTGATCATGTTAATGCGCATGCTGGCTGTGGCGGCCATTATTTTCGTCTGTAGCCGACCGATGGCGAGCGGCTGGTTGAGCCGAAGCGGGATGGGTAAGCCGGACGCGACCTTGATACTCCTGGATCGATCGGCCAGTATGGGAGCACAAGATATCCAGACCGGCCAGTCAAAGCGCTCAACGGGACTAAGCAAGCTGGCTGAACTGCTGAAAAAACGCGGGTACGGCAACCAACTNGTACTGATCGATAGCGCCAGCAATCAGGCACAAACGGTTGAATCGTTGAGCGNTCTGCTCGATTTGCCCATGGTTGCTNGTACGGCAACCAGTACCGACATTCCTCAGATGCTGGAAGCCGCATTGGTTTATTTAAAGGCCAACAAGTCTGGTCGGGTGGATATCTGGATCTGCTCCGACTTACAGCAGAACGATTGGGATGCCAACAGCGGTCGTTGGCCTGTGATTCNGGAACAGTTTGGCCAGCTCAAAGGAGTACACCTCTTTTTGCTCTCCTATGCCGATTCACCAGCGGGAAATTTATCGGTACGAGTCGATAATGTAAAACTCCAGCCCATTGGTGGCCAAACTGAGTTAGTCCTCGATTTGACACTCAAGTCTGACAAATCGGGGTCAGAGGCTGGGAGCAAGATCAACCGAATCCCAGTCGAATTGACAGTCAATAACGTCAAATCCGTCGTTGAGATGGAATTGGATCNGCAGGGNGCTTCCCTGCAGGNCCATCGGATTCCCATTGATGGAAAATTGCGTTCTGGNTGGGGCCAGGCAAGTTTAGCGGGCGACGCTAATCCGCAAGATAACCAGTTTTACTTTACTTTTTCCCCGCCGCTCGTTCGTAAGNCGATCATTGTTACTGATCAACCAAAAATAGGGANAGCTTTNCGTCGNGGGTTAGCCATCTCTNCCGAGTTGGGCTTACAGAACGTGGCTGAAATANTATCAACCGATGGCGTGGCCGNGATTGATTGGGGGGAGACAGGTCTGCTTGTTTGGCANGNCCNATTACCCGNCGGCTTANTCGCTGAGCANATTGATAGTTTCATGAAAACAGGAGGCGTTGTCATGTTTTTTCCACCAACTCAGCGCGAGGATGATGGNAAATCGGACTTTTTCGGNTACAATTGGGGCAACTGGCAACCGTTAAAGGGTGAGTCGTCTAAGGTCTCCTGGTGGCGTAGCGATGCCGATCTACTGTCTCATGCCAATAGTGGCGAATCTTTGCCGGTCAATGAGCTGAGAACTTACCAGTATAGGGCCATCAACCGCGATATGTCGGCATCGTCCAGTTCGGTGTTAGCCAGATTGAGTGGCGATCAACCGTTGCTTCTGCGCGTAGCCACTGACAGGGGCGGTNTCTACCTCTCGGCTACGCTACCCACAGCACAATTCTCTTCTCTGGAGCGGGATGGNGTAGTCTTCTATATTATGTTGCAGNGAGCACTGACGGATGGGNGCCGGGCCCTGGCTTTCGCCGCTCAGATTGATGCCTCGGTCGATGCCCTGCCCAATCCGGCCGATTGGAAATCGATCGCTCCTGTTGGCACTGGGGCAGGTATATCCCAACGTGGTCTGCAAGCCGGCGTCTACCAGAATGGCGACTATTGGACGGCGATCAATCGGAGTCTCAGTGAAGATATATCTCCGTCAACACCGGTGGCTTCAGTTGACGCCTTATTCGACGGTCTATCCTATCAACGCATTGACGATGCCGTTGGNGACAACTCCTCTTTAGCCAATGAAATCTGGCGCATCTTTCTTATTTTGATGGTTTTAGCGCTGATCNCTGAAGCGATACTATGCCTGCCGGAGANCAAACCAGAACACCAAACTGACGGCTTAGCGACGGTTGATCGTGGCACAAGACAGGAGTTTTCATAATGCCAAACCAACAAGGTCTTTCATTCATTCCATCCGGTACGGTCTTGTTTATAGGCCTAGCCCTGCTGATCCTAACCGTCGCCTTATGCGGATTGGCCTGGCATCGCTCCGGTTATCGCAGAGGCATCGGCATTCTGGAGTTGCTGCGTTTGGTGCTGGTTGGCCTGGTTATTGCCACTTTGTATCAACCCGAATGGTTATCTGAAGAGCCCTTTGAAAAGTTATCAAACCTGGTTGTTTTGTGGGATCAGTCCGACAGCATGAAGACCAAAGATGTGGTTGACGATACCNATATCTCCAGTCCNCCCAAAAGTCGGGCCGAAACTATTGCACCGTTAATNTNCGAATCCGTCTGGAAGTCGGTTGACGAAGGATTAAACGTTATTATTGAGCCNTTTTCATCGAAATTAAATCCGGCTGAAAGCGCGACTGATTTACACGCCGGATTGTCGCGGGTNCTGGACAATCATACCAATCTNCGCGGTGTGGTGGTGTTGTCTGACGGCGACTGGAACGAGGGGAAACCACCAATTGAAGCCGCCACCCATTTTCGTATGAAGGGAATTCCGGTCTTTGCNGTTGGCGTTGGNAGTCAGGTGCCTTTNCCGGANCTGGAATTGGTCCGAATGGACCTTCCTACCTTTGGTATCCTAAACAAACCACTGCGTATTCCTTTTGTTCTGAAAAGCACCCTGGGACAAGATCGTGACATCAGTGTGGTCTTGAGCGTCAATGATAAACAGACCCTGTNCAAAACCGTCCNTTTACCAGCCATGGATCAGGTTCAGCAAGACATGGTTTGGACACCACCCGCCAGCGGGGATTACACTTTGACCATGCGTCTACCTGCAGATAAACAGGATTTAATTATCGATAATAATCAGATTTCAGCCCCCATCTCAATCCGCCAAGAAGAGCTGAAAGTATTGGTAATCGAGAACTACCCCCGTTGGGAGTTTCGCTACCTGCGTAATGCGTTNGAGCGAGATCCAGGGGTAGAGGTTACCTGTCTTCTCTTCCATCCAGAGCTATCTAAAATGGGCGGTGGGCGGACATACATCAAACGTTTTCCGACTGCCAGTGAACTGACACGTTTTGACGTCGTATTCTTGGGTGATGTGGGCGTTGGCCCCAACCAATTGACCACCCAACAAGTCAAAGACCTGAGACAGCTGGTTAGTGCNCAGGCGNCAGGATTGGTTTTTATGCCGGGTCGGAGNGGAAAACAGCGATCTCTTCTCTCGGGACCGCTGGCCGATCTTTATCCNGTGGTGATGGANNATGCCAGGCCGCGCGGNGTGGGTACCCGTGNCGCNGGACATTTTGTATTGACCCAATCNGGCCAGCGAAGTCTACTGACACGATTGGAAGAAACCGATCAGGACAATTCACACATNTGGCGNAACCTNCCCGGTTTTCACTGGTATGCGGCGGTCCAAAGAGCCAAAGCCGGTAGCGAAACTTTAGCCACGCACGATCATGAAATAACTGCTTCCGGGCGTGTGCCTCTGATTGTGACCAGGACTTACGGGACGGGAAAAATCCTTTTTATGGGAACTGACAGTGCCTGGCGTTGGCGTGAAGGTATAGAAGACCGGTATCANTACCGCTTCTGGGGACAAGTAACCCGTTGGATGGCCTATCGGCGGCAGATGGCCCAGGGCCAGTCAATCCGTTTATTCTTTTCGCCGGACAACCCGCGAGTTGGCGATGTGGTTTCACTCAACGCTAACGTGCTAGATCGCGTGGGTGGCCCGCTTGACCAGGGCACCGTTATGGTACAAGCTATTTCTCCATCTGGTAAGACCGAAACCGTCCGCCTTCAACCGGGCCAGGAAGACGCCTGGGGCTTGTTTGTGGGATCATTTACCCCCAAAGAGGCCGGTACATACCGATTGGTAGTGAGTTGCGTTGAAACCGGGGCCTCGGTCCAAACTGATCTCTCCGTACAGGGGTTAAACCGGGAGCGGAAGGGACGTCTGGCTCGCTTTGACGTGTTGGGGGAAATCGCCAGCCTGACCAATGGGACACTGGTGTCGGTGTCTGATGTTTCGCTGCTACTGGATGACCTGGCCGCTATGCCTGAGCCTGAACCCATTATTCAGCGTGCTCGCATCTGGGCTCATCCACTCTGGGCAGGATTCTTGATTCTGTTGTTATGTTTGTTCTGGATTGGGCGGAAAATCGTTGGTACCGTATAACCAAGACANTAACAGGAAAATATTATATGAACCAAACACTGATCCAAGACCCGATACAACAAACCGATATCCTTCTCCCACCGCGGATGCAGACCGCCCTCGAACAGTATCGCCAGCGGGTTTGGATGATCAAATTAGCTGAGGCTGCTTTGGCGGCTCTATTTGGCTTATCCCTCTCTTATCTGCTGGTTTTCGGATTGGATCGATTGTTTGATACTCCTTCTCTGCTGAGAGTTCTTATTTTGGTGGCGGGAAGTGTGGGAACGGTGATCCTATTCCCGCTTAAATACCACTATTGGGTATGGCGTCACCGCCGGTTTGATCAGGTGGCACGGCTCTTACGTGGCAAGTTTCCCCGTTTCGGTGACCAACTGCTGGGTGTCGTGGAGTTAGCACACATCCAATCACCACAATACAGTTCGCGTCCGATGTACACATCGGTGCCCTTAATTGCGGCTGCTATGCACCAGGTAGATACTGAGCTGGAAAAATACGACTTATCAGAAGCTGTTCCGCATCCGAAACACCGGCTCTGGGCTGTTCTGGCGGCTATCCCTCTNCTTTTAATAGTTACACTTAACATCTTGCTACCCGCTGCTGGTAGCAATGCTCTGGCACGTTGGTTAATGCCCTGGCAAAATATTGAACGGTACACTTTCGCTCAGTTGGCAGGTCAAGCTGAAGCCAGAGTAGTGGCTTACGCCGAACCCTTTAGCCTAGGGGCCGAACTGAAAGAAGATTCTCCTCGCAAGCCGGATACCGGACAGGCTCAGTTTGGCAAACAACTGCCAATTGTAGCTGAACGTGACAATTTAACCTATCAATTTAATATACCACCGCAGACAGTAGAAGGCGGGATCTTAGTAAAGGTTGGAGATGCTCGGCGGTCCATTCCAATTTCTCCTAAAATGCGACCGGCGCTGACCGATTTAACGGCCGAAGTCCAATTGCCGGCCTATCTGCAGTTGCCTGCCCCCCGTCTCCAAGATGCGCGTGGTGGCAGCCTTAATTTGGTTAGGGGCAGTGCCGCTGTTTTTAAGGCCAGGGCTACGCGCAACCTATCTGAAGCCACTTTGAACGGAAAAATTCAGGCGGTGAATGGGCCGGAAATAACAACTGAAGCCCTCAATGTGACCACCGGTACCGACTATCAGCTTAGCTGGATCGATCAATTTGGCTTGACGGCACTGCAACCTCAGACTTTGCGCTTACAGGCTGTGGACGACGAAGCACCAACCGTCAACTTCAACAAACTGAAAAACAACCAAGTGATTTTATCTAATCAGGTGCTGGCTTTCGAAATTCAAGCTGGTGACGATTTCGGTGTCAAGCGGATAGGATTAGAATGGGAAGGCATTGTCGATCCGGTCCAAAACCCGGAACCGTCAACAGGTGAAAAGATAGTGGCCGCAGGTGGCCCAGATCAGCAACAGATGTCGGCTACCGCCACCTTTTCGGCTGCAAAAGAGAAGGTAAGACCACAAAGTTTACGTTTACGAGCTTTTGTCGAGGACTATCTGCCCCAGCGTCAACCGGTTTACTCTCCTGATGTGGTGCTTCATGTCTTGACACCGGCGGAACACTTCACGTGGTTAGCGGAGCAGATGGCATTATGGGTTAATGCAGCACAGGAGGTTTATGATAAAGAGCTGCAACTGAATCAAGCCAACCGGGAACTCAGCAACCTGCCCTCTGAAGCCTTGGACGATCCGGCGGTGCGACAGCAAATTCAGCAACAGGCTGCTGCCGAGACAGCTAATGCGGCCATGCTGGAAAGCTTGATTGAATTGGGAACTGAGTTGGTTCAGGAAGCAACCAAGAACGAAGAATTTGACCCCAATCAGCTGGAGGCCTGGGCGGAGATCTTACAACAACTGAAAGAGATTGCCGCAGAGCAGATGCCTTCAGTGGCTGACTTATTAGCTCAGGCAGCTGAGGCACCGGGAACACCAACAGAAACGGCAGAAACGCTGCCCCAGTCTGACCCGACTGAACCCACCGAACCGGGGCAGGGACAACAAGAAGCGGAGGGGGGGCCACCCGCACCGATAGGAGGCGAAGACCGTGGCCTGGAAAAAGCCGATAAATACGGGCCAGACAGCAAGAAGCCGCCGGAAGGTTTGGCAGAGACGCCCGAAGATCCGAATAACCCGGCAGGTGATGTAAACGTGGATCGGAGTGAACTGCCCGACGGGAAACCGGGCTATCTACCAGCCAATCCGACCCCGTTGGTTTTGGATTTCGAATCTGGTTTCAACGAGAGCGAACCGGCTGGACAACCACCACAAGTTTTGGGCGGAATGGGAATTCCGGTAACCGTTTTAAAGGGGAGTGGCCAAGAAAACGAAGACGGCGACCCACCATCAGCACAAACAGCTGAACTGGTTCTGCAGGCTGTACAGGAGCAACAGGAATTGCTGGATGCTTTCGCTGAGTTGGCTGGCGATATGAACCAATTGCTGCTAGGGTTTGAAAACAGTACCTTTGTCAAACGACTGAAGGCCGCTTCTCGTCGACAAATCGATATTGCTGCTGGAATCAGTAGTCTGGACGGTTTTGGGTTACCTGATAACGAAGTAGAAAATCAGGTCCAACGAGTCAAATTAGGCGAGCAGCAAGTGGCTGAATCAGGAACTATATTTACCTTGTTGGAAGATATGGTGGCTTATGCCGACCGTAAACCATCAGTCAATTACTCAAGGGTACTTTATGAAATGTTGGCGGCTAATTTGAAGCGGCAGATCAGAGCTATATCAGAAGATATCAATCAAAACCTGGTTGGCCAATCAACTATTGAATCAGAATTTTGGGCTGATACACTGGATCGTTGGGCCGAACAGTTGGTGGATCCTCTGCCACCGCCACCACCGCCGGGAGAGATGCAGTTGATCATCTTACCCAACCTGCCACCAAAGATTATTGTCGAGGTGCTCCGTATCATCGACCGCCAAATTTTGCTGCGCGAAGAGACCAGAGAGTTAGAACAAGCTCAACAGGCCATTGAGGCAGAAGACTATCAAGCACAAGCAGATGAACTGAAAGCAACCCAACAGCATCTTCATCAGCAAACCAAAATCTTGGTCAAGCAGATTGATGAACTCCCCAATGCACAGGAACAGTTAATCCAAAGGCAGCTTAACAAGTTAATCAATGCTTCAGAAGTCATGGTGGAGGTTGAAGAGATTCTAGCTCAGCCTGATACTGGGGCTAAAGCTATCGCCGCAGAATCAGAGGTAATTGAAATTCTGCTGGAAACAGCTCGAATACCAAATGCACCGATGGTGATCAAAGTGCCTCCTACTTCCACTTCAGCGCTGTTACTAATGGGTATGGGCGACGACAGTAGCCAGGCTTTTATTCAGAATCGTGCTCCCAAGCAAGCTTCAGGTAAGTCTGGGCGTGTGTTGCCGGAAGAGTTTCGGCCAGGGTTGGATGCTTACTTTGATGCTTTAGAAGGAAAATCAATTGAGTAGACATCTGGCTCTGAGTAGTCGTAGATTCCGTTGAGCCAGCGATTTCACATTAAAATTAACCATTAAAATTTCAATTTAAGGAGATAAGTTATGCCTAGAAACCATTTTTTCTGGTTATTCCTAATAGCCACAACAATAGTATTTTCCAATACCAGTCGAGCAGATAACCATGTAAAACCTGACGAGCAGCGACTGAACAATTACATCATGCAGAGGCTCGATTACTTACTGGAACAGGTCGGCCAAAGCCTGGGCCAGCGTTATAACCTGGACCAGACAACTATTGATAAACTTAAACGATCGATCGTCGAATCGATCGAGATCCAGCTAAAGCAAGAAAAAACAAGTAATGTGCGCAGCTTCGCAGGGGCCGCGAGAAAAGGCGGCATGGAGATGCTGGAAATAGTGTTGTCGCAACCCGGTTGTAGGGCCGCATTGGCTAAACATCTGAACGACAAGCAGCTTCAGGATTATCTGGATTTTACCAGGGCACGAGGGCAGCGGGACCAGCAGGCGATCAATCGCCATCTGACTGCTGTCTGGGATCATCAACTCAGCCTGACGGCCAATCAACGAAGGCAGATCGAGCAGCTGCTCAGTGCCAAGACAGGTACTCAATGGCGGTTGACTTCAATGGATGTGCTGTACGACTCAGAGGAGTCAGTAAATATGGCATACCACAAACTAAAGGCCTCTATGGATGAAGTCCTGTCAGAGTCACAGTCCAATATCTGGCGGCTTCTGGCCACTCCGGCCGAATCTAAAAACAGACGGAAGGTAAAGAATGATGAGGACGAAATTCGTGAAAAACGGTTCGATGAAGCCGAAGAACAGATCATTGAGGCGGTCAGGGTTGGCAAGATAACTCGCCAAGAAGCCGGTGAAAAAATTGAAGCGATGAAGGAAGAATTTTGGGCGAGAGACAAAGATGACAACAAGCTAGATGATGAGGATTGGGATGAAGATGAAGATCCACGAAAAGAAGAATTTCAACGGGCTGAAAAAAGGATTCGGATCGCTATTGAAGCCGGTAGAATAACTAAACAGCAGGCAGAGGAAAGGTTGACCGAGATGAAACTTAGGGCAGACGGCACTGTTCGTCGAGATCCAACCGAATTAAAGCGTGGCCGTCAGCTTCAGCAGGATAATCGGAAAAAACTAGCCGAAGCCATACTGGCCGCCCATACGGATCAATTGGGGCCACTTGATGAAAGAGCAAAAAAACGGCTCGCCCTTGTCAGTAAAGGTGTGGTTGAACAATACCTTGAATCGCAGAGCACAGCGCACCAAGCAGATCCACGAAAAGAAGAATTTCAACGGGCTGAAAAAAGGATTCGGATCGCTATT
>PACG01000141.1 GCA_002699335.1 Candidatus Poribacteria bacterium | reverse complement strand
CCGACGGCAGAAAACAACTACTTTCATCCACCGACTTGGTGGATGAGTACGCATCAGATTATTCAGCAATTAAGAAAGGCTAAACGATAGTCGTAAGAGAACAAATAGTGAATCGATGGTTTATTTGCGCTTACTCTAGTGACTCACTTCAACATCGCACCGAATGACACAGAGGGAAACAACCCTCACCAACCCAGACAAACCGCTCTTTGGTCGTCAGTGATGGTAGTTTCACTGACTGGATAGACCTGTCTTTAACGCCGGTCCTCCCAACTGGCGAAACTTCATCAGATTTCCTCCTTCAATTCGTAGGTGAATCCTGCCTTGGATGATTCACCGATCTCTTTTACTATTTTCTTCTTTCAATCCTAATCCAGCGATAATTCCTGCGATTGAAAGGTCAATGCCTCCGGTAAGGATAACAAGCGTATGTCCCAGACTTACAGAACCGAGTACCGCCGATTGCTCGAATACATTGAGCAGATTGTGAAGCGTTCCAAAAGTCCTGTGGTAGAGACTCCAATAATGAAGAGTAGAAAGAATCAGCCAAGATACAATGGCGTGTGGTAGTTGGATTCGTTGCAAAATTTGGCCTGTAAAGCGTAATGTGTTCATCTTCTGATGGACTATAGTCTATATGGGGAGAACATTGTAAGATTCCCCAACAATAAGTCCAATGGTCGTGTAGATGCCACCCATGATGCAATCTCCGAGGATGAATCCGAGGAACAGAGGTCTGGCGGTGCGATGAAGCTTCAATCCTCCGAATTTCATTAACAGAAACTTACACAGCCAACCGAGGAACATCGAGAACCATATCACGTGCATCGCCCAACCAATCGGAGACGCAGCAAATCCCAGTGGGTGCAGCGGCCACCAAAAATAGCGATAGTTCATCAGCAGAAGAAACCCAATTACCGCTCCACCAATGCCCATCGACAAGATGCCCCACCCGTTTACCTCCTTGGGCTGACCGATGTAGGTGCTTACCTCGTTGAGAGAAACACTCGACAGCCAGACGTTGTTTGCCCAAGCCAGACCGCCTGAGTTGGCAGCCCCCTCACGATGAAGGAGTCGAAAATCGAAGAACAGAGAAAGTGGGGCAGCCAACAACATCGAAAGGAATAACACTCCCAGGAGATGTTTGGGGCTCAATCGAGTGATATGCGACATCTTGAAACCGTGCATCACGTTCGGCATGATGAACTCGCGCATATCCCTGAAGAGCATCGCACCTGGGATGGCGAGTATCGTCATGGTTGCTGGCCCGACCCGACGGGTTCCAAGAACCACATGAGCCACCTGGTCGGAACGGAAATATCCATGTACAAAAGGCATGCCGCCATGNACAACCAACCANGTCATGACGATGCAGGTCANACAAAACGAGAGCAGNACGCCNAGCACAATTGCGAAATTGGCACCACCCATCCACANCATCCCCGTTCCAACCAGAAGGGTCNCGATGAATCCGAAGAATGCCCAGCGATAGGAAAGTGGCTCATTATCCTCTCTTTNNGNCTTGCCTGAAAACACTGCTTTGATGAACTCCTTAAAGTGTNTTCTGCCAATCCATAGNAAGAAAATCACAAGGACAAGCTGGCAGCCCATCTCCTCATAACCGATAGANCTGTGGACCNGTCCCATNTCNCCCCCCAAAGCATCAGCTNCCACGAGCTCCAGACGGCGTAAGAGGGNGAAGNCCCAGAGACTTAACGCCACATCTAAATTGATGAAATAGGCAAACCCAACCATTGATGGGAAGAAGTTCAATCGCAACGAACGCGCAGCACTCCAGGGTCTTTCACTCAGATACACATCCATATTGACCAGCCAGAGCGGAAGGTGTGGAACAGCTGGAAAGAAGCGATGGAAGCCGTTAAGGGTATGGAGAAATATGGGAATCGACAAACCCACAAGCAGAGCCTTTTCTTNGAAGAAGCGGCCGACCAACTCCCGACCTTCAGGCTGTCTGCTCATCTCCAGAGGTAACTGCGCGAGCGGGAAGGCGAATCGTTCGTTCTCCAACCATTCTTTACGAAAAATACAAGCCATGAAGGCCATCATCGAGAACATGATGAGCATAAAGGCAGACCAGAACAGGACGGGTTTGGCCCAGGCTCCCCAGTCGATCGGGAGGCCGAGTGGCAGTCCTTCGTAGAAGTAGTGTGCAGCTTTCGGGACAGAGACGAACATCCAATCGGGGAGGTGGGGCTGAAGCAACTGCTCCCACTCATTCTCCGGAGTGGCCAAGTAGGTTATTCCAGCAATCGGACCAGGGAAGTATCNTACAAATGCAGATGCATCTGCAGATGCAGGGAAACTGGCCATGATTGCCCTCATACACNAGATTGTCACCAGCTCTCCGGGCTTCAGCGCCTGCTCTGGGCTGAGTTTCCGCCAGGCAGTGTTGATAACCAACACTATAAGAAGACTCAGNAGGGCAATAACGCCGATTGAGAATTGGTCAGCAGCAATCCAAGCTGCGCCGGTGAGGTAGTTGTTTGTCGGGCTAATCGCACATATCACGAAGATACATACGACAGCGATAAAGATAGACCTCAGACTGACCGGTGTGGAATCTATCAAGCCAATTCTCCCTTCAAGCAAGACTCAGTGGTGAGTGTGGCAACATCTCCATCAGAGTAACGGTGTCGTCGTGATGCGGGTTCGGTTGACCCAGACGATTTGTTTCATGGCAAACCATTCGACTTCAGATGACACACCCGGCTCTGCATACGCTCTATCCACGTCANCGATGATGAGAACCTAATCATTGCCTCTGTAAGGCGTACCTGGCGGTTTCATCCTCGCTTTGCCATTGCGGTCGTCCAACGCAATCTGATAGGAACTGCCTGTCAGCGGATCAAACACCAACATCGGTAAATCGACCAGGGCCGTGCAGAAAGGTCGATGGCGATCTCGTCCCTGTAGGGCGAATAGACAAACAAGAATCCATCTCCCCGAAGCGTACGTTGCCCAGCCGATGCATCGACCGATACCGACGGCNCAAGCTTTGTCGTTAGGAATGGGTGTAACAGGAACAGCGATTTCGCGTACTGCATCTGCCACGACCCAGGGCTATATTTCAAGCCCCCAAACTTTGTATTGGAATATTGACCATTTGCTTAATCGCAATAGAGGTGGAGATCAAGGGCTTGGCCTGGCTGAGAATTGACGACCCATGGGAAGCAATAATTGGTAAACAGTTGGAACTAAGACCATATACCAATATCATCGAAAAAAGGCTTGGGTGCTCATGATACTAAAGGAGACACCCACTTGTTTTGCTGATAGTCAGAGAAATTGGCCATCGCTGATTGACAGTTTGGTTCAGACTTGGTCTGCTCACTCCCATTAGGATTTAGATAGACTATATTGTTTTGAACAAATAGTATCCAAAACAGGGAGTATACAAGCATAAAAAAAGCCGAGAAAACTCGGCAGGGCTGGGTTGTCACNTTATNTTGGNAAAGCTGACAACCATTGTCTCACAGTTTACATGTTCTGTCAAGGCACAAATCCATTTTTTCTCTTTCTTCACTGATTTACGTTATTGAAACCCGGGCACAAGATAACTCGTGTACGGGAGGCGGGTATCAGCACTAGTTGGNACCCTTTTCTCCTCTCTTCCATTACACCCGACAACCGATCAAATACAACCCCTACTAACCTAGCTCATCCACTCTTTTGAGATTTGTGTGTTAGNCGTTTCTATTCTGTTNGTTTTTGGTAAGATGGGCAATCGAGAAAAACTATTGGAGATATACTTAATTGTGCTGGTCTATTAATCAAATCCAGAAACAACGCATCGAAACCCGAGGTAATTTAATCTGACAGAAGGGGTGATAAAGTTACGGAATGACAAACGTAACAAGTTAGTAGTGACGTACCAAGACCCTCCGAGCAAAGCCTTGGAATCTTTATCACTTTTAGGCGAGTCCTGGCACCATTCCCAAACATTGCCCGCCATGTCATGTAACCCATAACCGTTGGGTTTGAAACTACCTACAGGGGCTGTGGAGTCTTTCCATTTATCTTTACCACTAACTCCTTCATAGTTGGCGTAATTTCTTGCGTGGGTTTCGTCATCTCCCCATGAGTATTCTTTGCCAATTAAACCNCCTCTAGCAGCAAATTCCCATTCCTTCTCAGTTGGTAATCTTTTGCCCGCCCATTTAGCGTAAGCCGTTGCATCATGCCAACTAACGTTAATCATCGGATGATCATCACTAGGAGAATATTGATAAACTTTGTTCCAATTGATAGGACGATCAAGTGTGGAACTAGACTCCTGCAAAAAGTTTTTAAATTGTCCGACTGTTACTTCATCAACGTCCATGTAGAAAGTATCATTTGCTTTCACTGTCTTCTCGGGAATAATAACTTCCTGTTTAGGTAAGATTAAATCTCCGAACTCGTTAAAAATGGCCGCTGTTATTTCTCTGGTTTCAGGTACCACTTCCAACTTTTCAGGGATTCGAGCCATTATTGCCGCATCTTTCTTCCAAGTAATCTTGTTGGCAGTAATCTCTTTAAGTTCCTTAGCAGCGTTAACGATATCATGGGGTTGAATGTTGGTCTGATCTTGACAGCCAATAAAAATTGCCAATGTTAAAAACCATATTACATTTCTCACTTCAAATCTCCGAAAAATAAGATGCCATTAGTATAGGTACATGATGCCAAGAAAAGATAGGTCTTTTTGGACCAATGGTACAAAATTTGCGGCAAAGTACATAGTTCTATACTGATGTTAGATTAGATCAACTGATCGAATAAGCATTAGCGAGTCCATCAACAATCACACTAACAAGGCAACGTCCAGATGCAGATGAAAACTGGGGGCAGTTATGATAAAGTCTAATTTCCCCTTTAAGTTTAAATCTCTATTGCCCTAGGTTTACCCTCATCATTAATTGCTACGAATATGAAGACACCCTCAGTTACTTTTTCTCCTTGGCTCACTTCAGCTTTATTAGACCATACCTTAACATGAATCTTCATTGATGTTGTTCCCACTTTATACAAGTCACAACAAATACCGACTATATCCCCAACAGAAACTGACCGTTTAAAGCTTACAGACTCGATAGCTATTGTGGTCACTCTGGATTTAGCATGTTTTTTAGCTGTTATTGCAGTTGCCAAATCCATTTGTGATACCAGCCAATCCCCAAATACGTCACCGTTAGTATTGGTATCTGCTGGCATTGCCATTGTTCTTAATGTCAATTTTCCCCGAAATCCCTTACCATTCATTAGAACGCGCACCTATGGTAAATGTGAATATTTCAGCAAGGCTCGTAGGCAAAAAACAGGGTGCTTCGGATGGAAGAAATAAACGCCCTATTACCATTATCAAGAATGATTCTAGGACATCTTTCTAGTAGCAACGAGATTAGTAAAATGGTAGTTGTCCCTGTTTCAAAAATAATGAGTTTCGTTAATTTCACTAATCATCCACAAACACAGCCCTGAAACGTCGTAAAAATGACCGTCCTTCGATCTTGGCTAGCTCGGTTTGATGCCGTTGCTCGGACATGGCGTAGAGTTGTTAACTTTGATCGAGCGATTAATTGAGGCCCTGACTAGTTATAATAACCTTTTGATTTGAAATGGCTGACTTATAGTAACCGAACCTTATTGAAACCTGCGCAAAAGATAACTGGTGTACGGGAGGGAGAATCAGGCGGGTATCAACACCTGTTGATACCCTTCTTCTTTCTTCCTCTTCGCTAACCTATCAACCTCTTTGCTAATAAATCCAAATCCTACATTTTCTTGGCTATCTCTAGTTTCTGTCTGCACTTCTGCACCTTTCATTGATATAATCAAACCTCAACAATTAAGTAACTCTCCAACTAACTCTATCTGGGCAGATGTCCTTCTTTGTTCAAGGTAGATTTGCCGAAACAAAATAATAAGTTGAGGAATGAGAGATATGGTTTTAGATTATTCAATGATGCAATGGGTTTTGTCCATTATTTTTGGCGTAGACCCGTGTGATAAACGCAATTACTTTACTCAGTCGGAGAATCGACCAAGTTAAATTTGACCCGATACTGTTAATTAATCTGACTTTGGCACTTTATAACATAACAGTCCTCTGGGTTCGCTCACCAAGTCTTTTTAGTGGTACTGAAGGCAAATTCATTCCGTTCATGCTCTGTTTCTTATCTTGTCTCCTCTATGTACTGTGTATAGAGTTTATATTACCAAGTACAAATTTACTTGAATCAAGTAGAATTATAGACTTGAGAAAGATTTACTTTGATCAAAAGAATATGTTTTATATCAGTTCAATTGGTTTTGGTTTAATTTATCTGATCCTGGAAATATTTTACCCCGAGGTAAATGCTATAGCTCTTCACGTGGAATCAAAATCACTGAAGATTTCCTTAATGGTAGTTATGGTAGGCGTATTTTCAGTGATTTTGATCTTTTGGAATAATTACTACTTTCACTTGATAAATACACTTTTCTTTGCATTAAATGAAATCAACGAGGCGGTGAGTTTTGCTACAACAATGAAGTATTTGGATTTTAGTTGGGACGTCTATGGATGGCTGTAGTTATTATCTGACACCTACTGAAACCCACGAAAAGATAACTCGCGTACAGGGAAATCAGGCAGGTATCAGCAACCCTAGCTGGTATCCTTTCCCCTTTCTTCCATTACANCCTTACTTCATTACTATTTTATTNCGTTTTCCATATCAAACTAGTTTGTTTTTTGCCTTCGGCCAAATGGGATCTACATAACGGTTTACCAGTGAATTGAATCATCTTCTATCAGTTCGCACGAATGATTATACCGAAACCAAGAAACTAGTGATTCTGAAGTAGTCGACTAAATGCTCACCGAAACCCGGGCCAAAGATAACTGGTGTACGGGGTAATCAGGCGGGTATCAGCTGCCCTAGTTGGTACCCTTTTTTTCTTCTCCTAACTGTTTTTTTTCTTTTCCTGACGCACCAAAAACTTACATAAAAAAAACAACCCCCATCCCGACCCAGGTAAGCCACCCTTTTGTCACTAGTGAGTGGTAGTTTCACTGATTGAGGCTAGTTTCACTTGACAACCATCAAATTGTGTCGTAGGATGCATTTCCACATTAAATTAAGGACTTGACTACTCTATGAACGAACAAATCGACCTGTCATCCGAATATGAGTTGAGTGAGGCACAGATTGAAGCCTTCCGCCAAGACGGACATGTTTACCTGCCCAATGTTTGTTTGGCTGATGAGGTTGCCTACTACCGACAGGCCATTTCTGATACGGCTTGGCAGCGTTTTCCTCAAGATAAACGGACCGATCGCCCCTTCTTGCAAACGCTCAACCTTCGCTATCACTGTCCAAAAGTGATGCAGTTTGTTTTGGCACCTCGGTTGGGCAAAATCGTCTCCGACCTAATTAGCAAGCCGACTGCTTCTGANCCAGACAGACAGCCACTCAGCGTGCGAATCTTCCACGAACAAGCATTGTTCAAAGAACCCAAGGGTGGGCTAACCCCTTGGCACCAAGACCAATACTATTGGCCTTTGGCAACTGAATACGCGGTCGGGTTGTGGATGCCATTGGTCGATGTCCCGTTAGAAATGGGGCCGATTCGGTTTGCCACCGGCTCCCATCGCCGTGGCTTTGTCAAGCAGGTGGCTATTTCGGAACAGTCGCAAGACTTCTTTCAGCAGTTCATCGAAGACCNAGGGTATCCAATTTGGCAGAGAGAGATGCGGGCCGGCGATGCTACCTTGCATAATGGTTGGACTATCCACGGGGCCACTGCCAACCAAACCGACCAAATGCGATCAGCCATGATCGTTACCTACTACCCCAACGGTACGAAAGTCGATCAACTCAGCAACCCCAGTCGTGTTAACGATGCCAAGCATTTTCTTGGTGGCAAGCAAGCCGGGGACTTGGCCGATAGCCAAATGAACACAATTGTTTATCAAGCCAGTTAGCCCGCTTGCACCGACTACTCAACCAATATCCACACCTACTTAATTCTATGCTCAGTTTGACTACACTCACTTCACTAATACTTCGTCTGGAGCGCTATTTTTCCGCAGTGGTCTGAGTTGTTTGAAACCAAAATCGGACTGACACGGCCAGCCGGGCGAGCTTACTTAGAAAATTCCCTTTATCAATTAACTGCGTAAACTCCTAATAAAATGAAATTCTACGATACTGGCTTAAAATGTACTCCAAACTATAGGGGAAGGTCTTGATGATTAATAAATCTTTTATATTCTATTTGCTCGTTGCCTTATTCTTTGACTTCTNATCAGGTTTGGCGCAGGAAACCCAAACCGACTCTTCCCGGGTTGAACGTCCTAAGTTTCTATGACACCTACTGAGTGGGCTGACCAGGCGAAGGCACCCCACCNCGCATCGGTCTTGGCATAGATGGTTTAATCGATGGACTACAGATTCTNAGCGTTGCGCCATCCGCGGAAGACATCCAGCGTGGTATGAATGGCGGAATCCAGCTAGCTGTCCAACCCGCAGAGGAGGTGACGACAACATGGGGGCGGATAAAACCCGATTGGTAATCGCTAAACCTAATGCCAGCTGAACCCAAAAGCGAAAGCAGTGTAACCTTTCGTGCTGTACTGATAGGCCTGGCCTTTATTCCGGTCAACGTCTATCTCGTGGTACAATTGGAAACGGTGTGGGGTATCGGAGACCCCACGNCAATGACGTTTTTTTTTTCAACGCAATCTTCTGCCTATTCCTCGTCATTGTCGTGAATCTACCATTCAAACGATTTCTGTTGGGAGCTGCTTTACGCCGGGGTGAATTACTGACGATTTACAGCATATTGATGGTGGCTGTATCAGTGAGCGGGCAAGACTTCACTCATACTATCTTCGGTACCTTAGGAAATGCCCGATGGTTCGCCAGTCCGGAAAACGAGTAGGCACATCTGTTCCTGAATTATGTTCCTCAATGGCTCGAGCCGTCGGAGAACGTCTTGGAAGGTTATTTCTCCGGAGAATCGTCTTTCTATGTGTCCAGGCACATACGAGGATGGCTACAGCCGATGGTGTGGTGGACAATCTTTCTCACCGTATTGGCCTTTGTGATGCTCTGTACAAACACGATCATCCGAAAACAATGGATTGAGCGGGAAAGGCTAACTTACTCCTTGATCGACTTGCCTTTTGAGATGACCCGTAAGCGTTTTTNGGCAAACAGGCTGTTATGGGCTGGTTTCAGCATTGCTTTCGGCATCAATTTAATCAATGGTCTGAATGTGCTTTTCCCTGCCATCCCCAAAATTCCGCTTTCCTAATAATTTGGCCACGTATTTTGTAGAGCGTCCCTGGAATACGATTGGGTCATGGCCGGGGATGCCGATTCAAGCGAATCCGTTCATCATCGGACTCACCTTTGCGATTCCGCTAGGTCTGTTGTTCTCCTGTTGGTTTTTCTATTTAATCTGGAAGCTTCAATATATCTTGGGTAGCATGGCTCGTGTAAACATACCACAGTATCCATTCGCTGACCAACAGTTACTTGGCGGATATTTGGGAATCGTAGTGGTTACGCTTTGGCTAGCGAGAACACATCTACGGGCGGTGTTCAAGAGAGTTTCGGGAACACGCTCGAATGCTGATGATTCCGCAGAACCGATGCGCTACCGGACAGCTGTTTGGGGAGCGATATTGGGAATCGCTTTCGTGACTGGATTCTGCCATCGTGCGGGGATATCGGTAGGCTTCGCGCTGGCTTTCTTTGGAATCTACTTCATAATCCTGTTGGCGTTTACCCGGATGCGTGCAGAGTTGGGGCCGCTTATGCATGGCATTCACTATTTTGGGCCATTCCAACTCATTGTGTCGATAATCGGTAGCCACAGAATCTCGGCGCAAACACTGACGGCCTCAGCACCGTACTGGACTCACACGAAGGAATTCCTGAACAAGCCGATGCCGGGCTATCTGGAGAGTTTTAAGCTGGCCGAACGCTCCGACATAGACACCCGGAAGCTATGGAAGGTTTGCTTGCTGGCAACATTTCTGTCTGTTGCTGTCACGTTTTGGGCATTTCTGGACCTCGGCTATAAGTGGGGTGGCCCCGGCGCTTGGCGTGGCAACTTGGCCTATAACGCTATTTCGCGATTGCTGCGGCAACCGACCGACCCAAATGCCACGCAGCTTAGCGCAACAGCCTTCGGTATGATATTCGTGTTCGTTGGCACCGCCT
>PACG01000140.1 GCA_002699335.1 Candidatus Poribacteria bacterium | reverse complement strand
TTGTTCATGGTGGTATAAATCGCATCGATACAGGTACCATCTTCCCGATTGATCAAATGGAAGGTGTGTTGACCCGTTTTCAGTTCCAGTGATGCTGGGTTAGCACCGTGCTGCTACATCTCCTGGTCCGGAAACGGATTTCCACTTCGACTGTTAAGCCAATATCAAACCCTATCGCTGGTGTAGTGCTGACGCCGTTCTTCTTTTTCAAAGAAATCCCATATATTGCGGTTGTTATCGTCCTCGTTTTTTGCTTCGTGATCCCCGATGCTGTCCGCCCCAAAAAAGGAATTATCGGCAACCGAAGGGGCAGTAACACACCCACAAAAGTACCATTCCCCCGCTTTGGGGAACGGTGAATCGATACTTCAACCAGGAACCGTTGATCGCTCTTCCATTCGACGCCGACAAACCTACCAACCGATGCGTTCTTGATCACATAATTTTTACACCTTGATCCGGGTTACCTTTGGCTTCAAAAGGGGCTTTGTAACTCTCGATTGAGTCGCTTTTCTTCCTTACAAACCTTTCTGCTTCCAAAAAATTCCACTTCTGGACAAAACAACGGTTAGTGACGCTTTCTCTTCGAGAAGTTCCTCTTCGATGTCGTCAAATCATGTTCTCGACTCAACAACACAGACTCAATCCGCGCCCCGATCGGAGCCGAGGAGCTCCTTCGCAGAAACGGGTTGGCTAACTTCTAGCTGACGGATTGGGGATTACTAATTTTGAGGTACACTACCAGCTGTAAAACCCTCTGCTGATCCGATGACCGTCGGTCAGTAGAAAACATGGGGTTTACCCCCTCCCTTGATCGGTATTTGGGTTGAGGAGGCACCAGGGCCGTAACCTGACATCTATCTCTAGCAACTCTTTTTTTGCTATACCTGCGCACAGGTGCGCCCGGATAATCTCGTCCTCGATTATACGCCATTTTCCGGCCTATGCGTGGCGAATTGGAATCTCGGCGGCGTAACCCCTACCTACTTTTAGAATACGAAAAATCGCTGGGCCTAACACTTCTCTACCTTCTAACCCGTGTAGCATTGAATAATGTCGATAATCAGACCGATGTCATCCCGTGCGGATGCAATCGAGGTGTGACAAGGTGTACCATTGGTAATGCAATCGTGGAAATGGCGGAGTTCTTGCACAAAAGCACTATGCCAGTCGATGGCGGGTTGACTGGTATATGAGGTGCCTGCTTGATCAATTCCCTGGACCGTTAGTGTGGAGAGCTGACCAGATGAAAAACCGGTTGGGTAGGAGAGAATCACGCGTTTGTCACTGCCGTATACTTCCAAAGTCTCCTTGAAATCCCACAGATTCGGTAGGTCTACCCAACTGGCGACTAACCGATATCCAGACGGATATTCCAGTGTGTAGGTAATGGCGCGACCACCATTCCAAATCTCTGTGTTGACGACCTTTGTGGGCAAGCCGAGCATGACGCGCATCCCATAGATATCGTGAATCATGCTACCGGAGAGCAGACCAAAGGCTCCTCTTACGTGTGGTTCAAGATCACCAATGGCTTGTTGGTGACCGCCGCCATATGTTTTAAGATCTGCGGTCTCTTTCCGCTGGGTCGGTGAATCGGGCAGTATATCGTCAAACCGACGAATATCAAACTGTCGCAAATGCAGATCGTTGCTGGGGTGCAAATGATTGACCTGAACGAACAGAATGTCATCCATTGTCTCGACCTCTTGCCTAGCATAGACAAAAGCGGGATCATGCACCTTCATATAACCTACCTGACCTACAGTTCCAGCCCGTTTTTGTGCTGCGATAATCCGATCCGTTTCTTCTAGGGAAGAACAGAGCGGTTTTTCGACAAAGACATGTTTCCCTGCCTCAAACGCAGCGATAGCCGCGGTCGGTTTATTCCCTCCGGCACAGTGTAAGACGGCATCTACATCACTCTCTAGTAACTCGAAATAGTTGGTCGTAAAGCTAGGGACCTTGAATTTACTGGCAACATATTCAGCCGCTTTAAGAGACAGATCACAGACCATTGTCACTTCAAAGAGATCCGGTAAATTAGCCAGGTTTGGCATATGCTGAACTTGGGCGATAGCTCCACAGCCAATTACGCCAATCTTGAGACGTTTCATCGTTTAACCCTCCAAAAAGTCAGGATCCGCGGTACGATAGGTAAGCGCGTTCCAGGTGTCGGCCAATTGATACATCTGTTGGAACATCGGGTAGAGAGTTTGCCAAATAGTATCTCGGGCTTCCAGAGCGCTGGCTTGGTCTCCATCGGCCAATAAAGGCAATTTTTCCTGCTGTACCTGATGTGCGGATTGGACGGCTTTCATCAGCGCATCCGCTGCTTGTTGCTGATTTGTTACCAGATCTGCAATCGTCGTATCCTGATCCTTCGGCACATCGTAAGAGGTTGATTGACTAAACTGTGGAGGGGCTTTGGTTTCTGCATTAATCCAGCCGGTGTGAGTAGGCTGAATGTGTGGCGTCACAGATAAATACAGAATAACGGGTTCATCCCCAACATTACGAACCGTATGAGGCTGGTCTACGAGCGCGATGCACATTTGTCCCGGTTCCACAACCTGTTTTTCCCCCTCTATTTCAAACTCGGCTTTTCCCTGTAGAACAAGGAAAATCTCGTGTCCTAAATCGTGGGAGTGGCCAAGACCTGGTTGGCTACCTCCACTGATACTATCGACCTCAATGCGGATAAATCGAGCACGGATCTCTGGCGTTACCAGTACATTGCGGATATCTTTACGGTAATCGTATACTTCGAAACTCATATCTAACTCCTTTGTCAGAAAAAGTGGGTGTACGGTTTACATCCATGAATAATTTTGGCCAGTGCACAACTATTCGATAGTTGAAGCGTTCTCGATGCTTCGATAGGTTTCCCTGGCCACGTCGTAGGCATTTCGGGCGGCGGTGCGCTCTTCCTCACGAATGCGATCCACTTTTTGTTCCCAACAGACCTCAACGGCTTCGGCGCACCAGGCAGCACTTCTTCGGCTAGCGTGGATTGGTTGTTCGTCAACGATGACAAAAATAGGGTTGGTGTGTGAAGAAGGGAAGATACGAAGAGCAACCCAGCTGGATCGTTCAATGGAGAAGTTGAATTCTACCGGAACAATCGATCCGTTGGCTGTAATCTCTTGTTGGTCAACGGATCGCCCATTGACGATCAGTTCGACAGGAACCGTTCGGCTATCACCGATACGTGACCGTTCAATATGCCAGTACGGTTTTTGATCTAATGCACGATCCCGAAGTTCGGGATTAGAGGTTTCGTCGAGCAAGGCTGCCACTCGGGCACTGATCACAATCCCTCTCGGTTCCTTCAGATCTAACTGGCTGAGATTTCCGCTAGCCTTTGCTGCTGAGTTCGGGCTGATTTCGCCTACACGAATACCTTCAGCAGTAAAGTCAAGCAGATGGCTTCTACCATCACCCACGTACGAACGCCCATCTCGTAGACCATCCACCCAAACATCGTAACTGAGCTTATCTCCGGGCATCTTGACATAGACACGCCCTAAACCGACCCGTTCCCCATAGATGCAAGGAAAATCTGTTTCACCACTAATTCGTGTTCGGAATCCACAATTCAGGGTGTGATACCAGATATTGAGTTCCCATACGGCTGGGGTATCCACTGCAGAAATGAAGTCGACAGCGTCGTGGACGACATCTACGATGTATTCGTTGGCACCGATGCCGTTGAAGGGGGGCATGTTGTAGTTTGGTAATTCATCTCCAGGAATCTGTAAACCCCATCCACTGTGGCTAAAGCCGGCAACAGCACCTTGTGCCTTAGCCCAGCGGAGAACAGGTAGATTCCAACTTGGCCACTCTTCGATCCGCTCAACAACTTGTCCCCCAGTTTCAACTGCGTAATCGTCCTCGGTTAACCGCAACAACGACAGATGCCCAGCATGGGATGAAGGGAATCCTGATACTTCCACATCGTAACGCATGATATAATCGTCAGTTGAGAGCTCGTGGACCTCGCCTTCGAAAAACTGTTTTTGGTAGTACCAGCAGGGTCCCCAGGAGAGAACACACCCGACGTTGATATCTTCTCCTAAAATGTGCCGCATCATGTCTTTGGGTAAGACCCCTTGGGCTGGACTTTCGTAATGCGAACAACCAGCTGCATGCACATGGTGGTCGCCGGATCTCCAGCCTTCTTTAGCCACATGGATCCATCGATCTAGTTGAATGGATTCACCGTGTGTTGACGTTTCTGGAACAGTGATTGATGCGGTGCCAATTCGGTATTCAGGTCCACGACTATATTCGACTGTATAAGTGCCCGGCGGCAATAAGACCGATTCGCCGTGGTGGCGATAAACCTGATGGTGAAAGAAGAAATCCGGAGCCAACCGNCGCCCTGGTGAAGGATAGACCCGGCCAAATCGNTCTCGGATCGTCAAGGCTGCAGTCGTNGGTGCCNCATCAAAGTCGAGAATTTCAAACGTCACCGTTACGGCTGGGGCACAGTGGAACAGAATCGGTACCTGGTTACGAAATCCGANATCCTGTGTGCCTTGCCCCACATTGAAGGACAACAAGGCTTCACGCTTACCTGTGTCCCGGCTGTAGAGTTGAACGATCCGATACTCCAGTTTCAGACCTGAAAGGTTCTCCTTTAACGGAGGTTTGGCGTAAACCTGGATCTCAAGGAAACGGTGGATAATTTCACTCTCCGGCACGGTAACTTTCGGTTCAGGGCTGCCACTTGACCGTTGGTAGAGTGGGGCTGCATTCGGACTCTCAGCTGCTAAGGGCGCAGTTACTTCTGCTTGATTATGCACCTTGACCAGAAAGGTCCGCCATCCGTTTTGCATCAAGGCCTTTTCAACTTCTCCCTCCTTGACCTTAACCCGACTCTCTGGATTGATGTCGATTCCAACCAGGCAGTATGGGTCCAGCACCTTTTGAATGCCGATCACCGCTTGGCGTGTNTCATTTGCCGACAGGAGCGCGTTAATTTCGTTTTGGTCTATTTCCGCGAGCGGTGCTCCCAGATAGTTTAGTGCTTCGACAAGTCGTCGAGTCGCAGCGGCCAACGGCTGGAATTCGACCGCTTCCACCATCACTAAACCACCAGCAGAAACCGTTTGAGCCAGCATACATCCGATCAGCAAAACAACGAAACAAACATTATCAGTAATTCTTTGGGCGTATTTAGTCATCTGCCCAGCTCCCCGTGCAGGTAATTAATAGGCAGGCGATTAACAGTTTGCAGTACGGCTTTTACTTTCGAATCCTCTACTTCTTTAGCAATCAAAACGAAAACTCCTTCATTGAAGACATATTAACGACAAGGCTGGATTACGCCCCCTGCATCATCTCGCCAATAGACTTCTAGCCTGNCCTGATTCTGTATCGGAGACTCAACTCAATCCTTCTTCCGCTGAGAACCTATATTTGACCTCCTGGTATGCGTATAAAAGGAGATTAANNGCACCAATTTCAGTAAATTGGTNCCCTTATCATACAGACATCTGAGAATATTGCAACTTTTTTCTTGCCCGCGACATTTTNGGGCGAAAAAACTATAGAACCTGTGATTCTGTCGATTTCGGATATCTCCATTTTAATCTTGCCTTTTTAGCCGAACACCTCTATCATATCTGGCCAGATAAGCAGAGGAATTTTTGTCATGTCGATTCAAGTTGGGTTTATCGGGGCTGGTGGCCGTGCGCGTGGGCATATGCGTTCACTGGCAAAAATCAAGGATGTCGAGATCGGCGCTATTTGTGATATTAAAGAGGAGACAGCTGATAGCGCAGTTCAAGAGTTCGGTGGTAAGAAGTATACGAGTTACCAACAGATGCTAGAGAGAGAAGAATTGGATGCGGTCTATGTTGTTGTTCCGACCTTCGCTCATTACGATGCAGAGGTCCTGGCCGCTCAGAAAGGCATTCACCTGTTCTTAGAAAAGCCCGTAGCACCGACGATGGAAAAGGCATTGGAAATCCTGGAAGCGATACGACAAGCCAATATAATCTCCTGTGTTGGGTATCAGGTCCGGTATACCGGACATATCCAGCAAGCTAAGTCGTTTCTACAAGGTCGAACCGTAGGGATGGCGATCGCGCACCGTTGGGGAGGGTTACCGAGCACGCCCTGGTGGCGGGTGATGGCTCAATCCGGTGGGCAACTGGTTGAACAAACCACACATCAGGTTGACCTGTTACGCTATCTGGTAGGTGAAGTCGAGGAGGTCCACGCTTACTATGCATTGCGGACCTTAAACGGAGTGGAGAATTTGGATGTGCCCGATGTTTACGCCTTGACGCTAAAGTTCGAGAATGGTGCTATCGGTTCGCTTAGTTCCTGTTGTGCTTTGCGAAAAGGGGGCGGGAATAGCGGTATTAACCTGATCCTAGAAGATATGCGGGTGCAGGTTGGCGGTAGAGATGGCATCCAGATTTCCCCCAACGATGCCGCTGAGCCGGGCACCGTCCCTGAAAATAGGGATATCGATGCTGCGTTCATAAAGGCTATACAGACCGGAGATCGGTCAGGAATCTTGTCTGATTTTGAGGATGGTTGTCGATCGCTGGATATAACGTTGGCTGCNAACAAATCCGCTGAAATGGGGCAGCCGGAACCGACCTATTTTTCAACATGACAAAAGGTTATCAACCAAATTAATATAAAGAGAGAAGCGTTTAAAGATGGCAAATTTAAAATATGCGCTCATCGGTTACGGCAGACGAGGGAAAAGCCATTTGAGCGTGGCAATGGCGCTACAAGAAACCCTTGATATTGTCGGTGTTTGCGACGCTGATCCGCAGTCAGCAGAAGAGGGGGCAGCCATAGCCAGTGCTGGCCGATCCAGCCCAATTGTCGCCTATACAGACTTGCCTAAAATGATCGACCAGGAAAAACCTGATATTTGCGACGTGGTTGTTCCTGTGGATTTGCACCATGTTGTATCTTGTTACCTATCGATGCGTGGTATTCACCATAATGTTGAAACAGGGTTGGCACCGACCCTGGGATTGATGGAACTCATGATTGAAACCGCTAGACAACATTCGGTCAAACTCCAAACTTCGGAGAACTTCCCCTTTGTACCCATCGAGCAGTTTGTCTGTCACTTGATCCGATCTGGTGTGATCGGTCCAGTTCACAAAACCTACCGCCTGTTTTCGACCACTGGTTACCACGGGTTAGCCGCTATGAGCTGCCGGATGAATGCTATCCCTATCGCTGTCAGTAGTATTGGACATGGTATGCCGGTNGTGCCTTACGTCGATCGGGCCAAACGAGACTTCTCCTCTGAGCGTCTTGAATTCTATGCCGTCGATTACGATAATGGCGGGATGGGAATTGCGATGGTCGGCAACAAAAACGGTTGTTTAGGGCGTAATCAACTGGTCGGGTTCGAGACCTGTGGGGAACGGGGTACTATTATTACCAACGGCAACCAGGGAGCAACAGGCGGTGAAACAGTCAACGTCTGTACGGATGAGGATATTACCAAGCGGGCAGGCAAAGCACAGACCTACGCCTTTGAGCGGGAGTACACCGAAGACGNTCAACTGAAGCGAATCTATGTTGAGTTACCCAATTCACTAGGTGGAATTATGGAGTGGGTTAATCCCTACCATAGCCTGGAGATTAAGGAAAGTAGCATCTCGCTGGCGACCATATTAGATGGAATTAGCCAAGCAGTTCGTGAGGATGGCGAGGTCTTATGGACAGGCGAAATGGGACGCGCAGACCAGGAGATGGTGATTGCGGCCGCTCGGTCAGTACAATCGGATCGACGACCGGTTCCTATACCACTGGCAGTTGACCNACGAGAAGAAGATCAATTTGATCAACGCTTTATCGATCGTTTCGGGGCTCATCCCAGAGAGGATATCGAGAAAGCATTAGCGGTCAATTTCAAAGCTCGTTAACATCTGGAATTGTACAGTAGAGTTGCTGTTTCAGCCAAATTTAGTTGACCACCTGCACGAACCTGTAACCTATAATTCGATCTCTTCCGGTGCGCGGTCACGAATCATGTCAAAATAACTTTCGTCGGGCTGGCGTGCAGCCTCTTGTGCAACCTTGTCATTCATGGCCTTTAGACGATTGACCANGGTTAACATCAGGTGTTTCAGNATTGGATCAATCTCTTTCAGCATCGATAGTAGCTGTTTTCGGCTCAGGTTTATCACTTCTGTGGGTTCTAAAGCACGGCAGGAGGCCGTTCGCTTTTGCGCCTTGCCACCAAACAGAAACATTTCGCCGAAGATCTCTCCTGTACCAAAAGTCGTAAGGGAAATGATTCGATCCGTGTTCTCTAAATAAACCTCTATCTTGCCAGACTTAATAATATAGGCCGTATCGCCGGAGTCTCCTTGCCGGAATAGGACATCTCCAGGTTGATATTTTTGACTTGAAAATTGATGCTTGTCCGCTGAAGGCATGCTTTCTCCCTAATCAATTTGATTTATTTAACCAACTGACATTGGTCAANTTATTCCAAGATTGCTATTTGATTATAGCAAACGCTGGAATTTGACTCAAGAATTAACGTGGGTTCGACATGAGCATCTAGAAAATGATAGACAGAAAATCGTCAAATTCATCCAGGCGAATATTCAGTCAGGGTTTTTCTCTTGATCGGTGCTGAGGTTAAGCAGGCTCGATGATCTCCGAAGGCTAACTTACCCAGCAACCTCCCGGGACAGATGATTAGTACTGTTTGATCTGGCTCCTCCNGGCTAGAGGCAAACAGTGAATTCTCCTGAGTCCCCTGCGCTCAGAGGNTTNCTTTAAAATTACAGCTGACTGTAGTCCCCTTCGTGCCAAATCGGCGACATAATCGTCAGCTGTCCTTATACCTATAGGAGCGACTGTACTGACGTACGTTCGTGAAGCCGCACCAACCGATGGATCAGCCAGAGATCCTGTATGCTAGCCATGGATGCGATCAACCAATACCTTTCTTTGCTTCGCCCTGGACCTAGTTCTACGCTGTTGGGTCAAGCACACAAGGCTAGTGATAAACNATTTCTATTTCCCGTACTAAACCAGGNAGTNACTGGTAAATNNGTGCTGCTTTGCNCCTACGNNATGGATGCCTCTTTAGTNGGGAGAGAAGGTGTCCGTAGGACAGGTCGGGGGTACCATTGCCCCCCAAATACATCCCTCAGATTGAGAGTGAGAATCCAGTATCTTGCTCAGGACTATATTTGATTTGCCTCTAGATTCTCATCNCTGATTTATTGGGTTGAATCAAGAGTGGATATGTTCAAGAAGCAAAGAGGAGATCCAAATCCAGCTTCTCGGCCACACGATTAAGGGTAGATTGATGATCAGGGCTGATCGGGATGCCGATTTGCGCCCACTCTTGCTCTCGTTGGTACTCNAGTGTCCCCGGCAGGTTGGACTGGTCATAGCCGGGGGCAGGTGTCATCCGTTGAATGTTGCGTTGGTGGCGATCCACCTCCTGCTTGAAACTATCAGGGTCGCGAAAACGGGAGATGTCGATGGCACAGATGAAAGCTCCCTGGTTGGCGCCTTCCCAGGTGTCGGAATTCACCTCTGAATCGAACATCCAGATCCCAGCCATAAATCCACCCAGCATATGAGCGACAGCCCCCAGCCCAATAAACTTGAAAAAGGCGGCCGGGATATTCTGGAACAACTGCTCCTGCGACAACTCCCCGCTCCCCCCAATGTAGGCGCCCATATCGATCACGATAGGCGGTTCTTGCCCGGCCGGAATAGCAAAACTCATCGGCGACCCTCCGGAAGCTGAAAGGATGGACTGACCAGCGCCCGGTGTGAAACGGTGAGCAGACGTGGCAAAGCCGATACAGTCTTCGGCTAGGGCCATCCGCGAGTATTTACCCGCTCCACCGAAATGGAAGTGGTTGCGGGTGACGNCTCCGGCCATGCCGTATTCCTTGGCNCTTTGAACAGCGAATTGNGCGGCCTGATAGGAAGGGAAATGTCCCATACCGCCATCTCCGTCGAAAACGGCCGTGGTAGGGCCTGTCTCCGAGCATCGNATATTCGGCTTGGAATTGACCTTTTGCTCCATCATCATCTGAGTATAGCCGTCAATTTGTNGCGTGCCGTGACTAAAAACGCCCCGCAGATCGGTTTGAACCAGCAGGTCTGCCATCAGGCCAGCGTCATCTTGACGGGTACCCACTTTTAGAAACGCTTGCCGGGTAAAGTCTTTCAACCGGTCTATGTTCAGCCGGACAAATTCTGTAGGAACGGTATTCATCTCTGCACTCCTAAAGAGGCTTTTAAGGTTAAGAGNTGGAATCGAGAATTCACTATTTTAATTNTACATGCAACACGCCCGACAGATAAAATCGGTCGCGGGTAGCATTCCTAATAGTGCCGATGACAACTCTTGAATCGGGGACAACCAGAAGATAGTAAGCCAGGAACGTTATTTTAACGGGCGGTCCAACCCAGGTCAATAGCCCAATCGGCCCCGGTTACCACGCCGGCGACCTCCGAACAGAGATAAATGACCAGAGCGGCTATCTCTTCTGATGTAATCAGCCGTTTAATGGCTGCTGGTGACAGCATTACCTGCTCGACCACCTCCTGTGACGAAAGCTGACGGGTACGCGTTTGGTCGGCAATCTGATTTTCAACCAATGGGGTTTTCACATAAGCGGGGCAGATGGCATTGACAGTGATTCCGTGTTGGCCACCCTCTAAAGCGGCGGTGCGTGTCAGGCCNATCAATCCGTGTTTGGCTGTCACATAGCCAGACTTGAAGGGTGAAGCCACCCGCCCGTGGATTGAGGCAATATTGACAATCCGCCCCCAGGCGCTAGCCTTCATGCTTGACCACACATATTTGGTCAGCAAAAAGGGGGTGGTTAACATGACGGCCAACATTTTTTCCCACATCTCTAACGGGAACTGGTCGATGGGATCAATATGCTGAAATCCGGCGTTATTGACCAGAATGTCGACCCTATTGTATCGGTCGACTGTCTCATCGACCAGACGTCGGCACGCGGCCGGTTGTAACAGATCGACCTGGACAAAGTGACCATCAATTTCCGTGGCGGTNGCCCGCCCCTGTTCCTGATCNATATCTGCAATTACCACGCTGTCCCCATTCTGAATCAAGGCGGTGGCGATGGCCTTNCCAATCCCGCTGGCAGCCCCGGTGACAATTGCAATGCGTTCCGACATATTAAGTTTTCATTCCATCAGAGTCAAAAGCCGCATATTGTAGAAATTGAGAATCCACTATCCATTATTCTACAGTAGATCTACGTCGTCAATCCGGTAGAGGACATCAGGTTGAAGTAAACCTCCTCGCCTTGCGCTAGTTGTTGCAGGTCGATCCACTCATNGTGCGTATGTGCCTGGGCAACATCGCCAGGTCCCAGCACCACCACCGGAATACCGGTTCCGTTGAAACTGCTGGCATCGGTGCCGTAGCCAGCGCCAACGGGTTGGTGCGGTAGTCCCAGTCTGTTCAGGCTCTGTTGAATAAATGCAACAAAGCGCGGATCCTGGTCTGGACTGAGCGGTGCACAACTGACGTCGGGTGCCACTTGTTCGACTATCATNTCGGGATCTGCACTCCTTAACCGATCCAAAACCGGTTCAACCGCAGAGAGTATCTGTTCCTGATCCTCACCGGGAACCACCCGACGGTCGATCTGGATCTCACAGCTCTCCGGGATAATATTGATCTGGCTGCCGCCTTGAATCAGGTTGATGCTGCATTGAGCTTTTCCCGTTAACGGACAGGTGGCGCCTAGATTTGGGATGTAGTTTGTCTCTACAGCCTGGACCACCTGTGCCATCATGCTGATAGCCGACCGACCTCGACTGGGCAACGACGAATGAGCAGCAATACCTTGTGTTCTGATTCGCCATCTGACCGCGCCATTGTGTGCAACTACCAGGCGNGATTGGGTCGGTTCACCAACGATTACACCTGACGGCGTCCAGCCCAGAGAAGGCAACTCATTCTNGACAAAGGAGGTAATGCCGGTCTTGCTNACCTCCTCGTCCAGAGTGTAAAGAATCGCCACATTATTCGCTGGGTCGGGTGCGAGTGAATAGCGTTTCAGCGCCTGTAGCATGGCNGTGCCACTGGCCTTGGTATCACAAGCACCACGACCGTAAAGTCGCTCCTGCCGAATCTCACCGGCGAAGGGATCGATTGTCATACCGGCCACGCTAACGGTATCCAGATGGCTTTCGAACAGCAACCATGGGGCCTGATCAGAAACCTGCTGCGAAATCAGCAGATTAAATCCATCTGCGGTCACAGGTAGTCGCTGTGTTGTGAATCCCAGGTTACGGGCGTAAGATTCCAGGAAAATCGATAACTCCAATTCAGCATCGGCTCTACCAGAGATATGAGAATTGACGGTGTCGAAAGAGACTGTCGCTTGTAATAAATCTCGGGATGAATCAAATTTGCGCTTCATCGGTAACAATAGCNCCGTTTTTGATACTTGCTGGGTTAGGTGTCGATGGATCGCCAAACGTTGGCATAGGTGACCTACCTGGATTTATCAGATTTATCAGATTTATCAACTTTAAGATGACCTTAGTTCGTCGAAGAAGACAGTTGCTTCTTTGTGTTCCGACGCTCGTGTTTGGCCGTGTTTTTGGCAAAGGGAAATATACTGCTCGATTAGATCCTTTCGCTCGCTGGAAGTCAGATCTTTAGCCGTTTCTATCCTAGCTCGATAGACACATATCGAGGCTTTTTCTACCCTCTGACGCACGGTGGCGTTATCGGCCTGCGCCATGGCCTGATCAAAGTGCTCGAGGCTACGGTCGACGATTTCAGNTGTTAGCCCCACCTCTTCAGCAGAGGGGAAACATCCAGGGTGCCGATTGGTGGCCTCAGCATTATCGTGGATCAGATCGATGTAATCGATCATCGATGGTGCTGCCTGCTGGTAGTGCAAATCCGCAAATTCTTCCAGTACCTTTCTATCATCCAGCGTCGGATTCCAGATTAAGCGGGAGATGAGGTGGTTTCTCAGGTCACACAGTTCGCCTGAATTCCCATTTCCGTTGGCCTGCATAAACAGGCCTTTGGCGTTATTGCGGAGAAAATAGCGTACATTGGGACCGATGCTTCTCAGGTTTGGAAATGGTAAATCGTAGGCCTTGAAATTGGTATTGTAGTTCCAAACCCAAATATCGTCGCAGATCTGTCCCCACTGATCCATATCCTGACAAAAGGCGCGGTTTTTAGAACAATTGGGATCGTCGATGGCATGCAAGGTACAGCACTCAATACTGCAGAGTTGGACCTGAACATTCTGCCGGGGACAGGTGGTCTTCGGAGCCTGTCGTGTATACCAGTAGGCTAGGGTGCCCACCTTAACCTCCGGATGGACCAGTTCGACTTTCTCGGCCACCGAATTGACAAAAGCGAGTTGGGATCCCATCGGTGTTCCTTGTTGCTGGTTAATTGCCTCACAATTATCACATCGACAGTAGCGGCCGGTATCGGCCTGGCTGACGCTAATATTTTTGAGTTCGGGCTGCGCATGGAGTTGCCGGATGACCGATTCGGTTGTAATCCGGATCACCTCCGGGTTCGTCACGCACAACTGAGGTCCGCCACCGTGAGTGTTGCGATCCCGTTCTCCGTCTACCAGAGCGTAAAATTCCAGATGATCATCTCCATACTGACTGAAGGGCAACAACGAATGAAAGGAGTGGTTGATTAAATTCTGAGGGGTCTTCCCACCCAATTTGGCCTCCGTTGTAACCGTATTTACCCGCAATCGAGCTGCAAACTCGGGACGGTCAGAACACTCTTTATAGTAGCTCCAGCGGAAGGAGAACGGCGGTTGGTATTGAAATCGGCCACACGGAATTCTAGGGCTGATTGTTTGGTCCGCACCATCGGGTTGCGTGAAGTTGGGCNCATGGGTATGGTCGGCGGTTAAAAAGCGGACGCCCAANCCATCCTCCAGAAATTGGTAGACGCCGTACAAAGTTCCCCTTACCCCCTGACCGGTNATCTTCACCAGATCCGGCGCAACCTCGATTTGAAAGCTTTCGCTCTGATTGACACCGGTAAACCCCTCAGCTGATTCAATCTGGATTTGTCCATCTCCGGTTTTGGTATTGGTAAGGGTTAAGCGATTGCCGGAAGCCACCTCAAACCAGTATTGAAATTCTTCAGCGGCGTATCGTTCAGACGGACCGGCCTGTGCTGAGACATGGATCTGCCAATCTTCTATTTCTGAACAGAACAGGTGGGAACCGGCTTGATGGTTCAGAAACAGGGTTTTCGTATCTGGCATGGGTGTTTCTACCTNGCTTTTACAGGGATNCCGTAGATCAAAATCATGCAAATGNCCGGGNAGGGAATATGGGCGCCTTTTCTTACTCTTTAATGCAACCGGGGCTCAGTTAGTAGGTCCAATAATCTATTGATATGCTTCGGCGATCTGTACGATGGTGGTAAGTTTAAGCAACATAATTATCCCGGTCTCGACTTCTCGACAAGGTCGAGAACAGGATAATCCACTCTTCCCCGATTGTCGACGCCAGAGCGTTGATCTATGAGCGACGTAGAACCCGACCCGGTAGCTGGTTGGTTACTGCGCCGTCCGCTATAACTCGTTGACCGTTGACCAGCACATGCTCCACACCAACTGCAGGCTGGAGTGGATCCGACCAGGTCGATTTGTCAGCCAGGGTTTCTGGATCAAAAACAACTATATCTGCAGCCAATCCTTCTTTCAATTGCCCTCGATCTTTCAATCCGAACCGTTTGGCCGGAAAGCCACTCATTTTCCAGATTGCTTCCTCCCAGG
>PACG01000139.1 GCA_002699335.1 Candidatus Poribacteria bacterium | reverse complement strand
TGCCCCGCAGCCGAAGCGCATCGCAGATAGTGGTAGCTTAACACCTAAAAGGAGTTCAGTTGTAATCAGGTAACCTATAGTTTAGAGGTAAACCACACATCCTGCTGGTGGTAATAAAACCGATGATGTTTATGCCGGCGGTATGACCCTGCCCGTTGCCGTCGAGTTCTTAACCGCGGTATTTTGCTCGGTGACCTTCGTGGACTTAACTGGTTAATTCCAACTTTGGATGTAAGCAATATCTCGTGAGGAAGAGGGACTAAGTGACAGTTCATCCGTCACTCTGGCTTGCGATCTGTTTCGTTTCTGTAGAGGCGAAGCGGATTGATCGCTTGTAACAATTGCTCTATACCCACCTTTAGGTTTTGGGCGAACTGATGGTGTGATACTGCTTCACGAATAACTGTATCAGAAAAAGGAAGATGGTTCTCTGCTAAAAAGATGAAATTCTGGCACTATATACTCATCGTTTTTCTTTGCATATTACCCTTCGTATTTTTGTTTTACCAGGCCAGGTATAGTCCCAAAATCGAATTTTTATTTCCTTCACTTCGCGGAGATTGGATTCTACATTCGGCTGAAAAAATTTCGGGTACAGTTGAATTTCGCCGGCAATTTCAACTTGAAGATACCCCATCAAAATGCACCATCAAAGTTTGGGCCATGTTACAGTTCAGCATTGTTGTGAATGGAGTGTTCATTGAGGAAGATAGCCAACGAGGACAAAAAAATTGGAAATTCACCCGCTCATACAACATAGCGCCACTGCTTCAGATGGGCGATAACACCATTGTTATCCAAGTCAGTAACCCCGAAGGGCCGCCGGCGCTGTTAGTAGAAGGCTCGACCTTGAAATCCCTAAAAGGAAAAATTAAACTTAGTTCCAACCGTCAGACGAAGTCGTCAGGCTCCACGGGATTATTTCATGAACGGCTCCGTGAAACGAACATAGGCTGGCAAGCCTCTTCGGCCCCCCATTTTAATGAGTGGGACGCAGTGGTTGGAACATTCGAGGATGAATCTCGATTGGGAGAGAAGAAAGGCCCTGTGCAAAAGTCCCTTAGATATCCCATCTACATGATGCTCTTCGGAGCTTATCTACTTTTCATACTGTTAGCCGTCAACCCAAGGGGTGTTTTTATAGACAGAAACCCAGTCTCCAGGAAAAACTCGGTTTCTAATTTACCCCGGTTGCTATGCCTGGCCCCTTATCTTGTCATCATCCTCACCATTCTTGTTATCAATCTGCACAATACGGCTATTTATTCATACAAACGTAGCGGTTTTGATTGGGGAGGGCATGTAGAATACATCAAATATATGGCGTCAAAATGGCGAGCCCCCATAGCCACAGAAGGTTGGGAGATGTTTCAGCCGCCGTGTTACTATTTTATTTCTGCCGTCATCTACAGCCTATTTGGCGGAGAACCCGCCGAGCCTGGCTCGCTGAAAGCTGTGCAGATTATGGGTACGATCAGCGGTGTTGCTAATGCCTGCTTTGCCTGGTTGGTTCTGCGGAAGTTGTTTGAAAATAATTATCTGATTCAACTTCTGGGTTTCAGTGTGGCCGCATTCTTGCCCATGTGTTTTTACATGAATCCGCTTATCAGCAATGAAATTTTTTCCGGTTCCATCATATCTTTGGCAATTTGCCTCTTAATTCAGTATGGATTCGAGGTGCGGATAAAAATTCGGCATGCAATCGTCCTAGGAGTAGTTGTCGGTTTGGCACTGCTTTCCAAGTACACCGCTCTTTTTATTTTTTTGACTGCGGTGACAGTATTAATAATACGCGTGTTGATAAGTTCATCCACGCGCAGACGAGAGATCGCAATATTGGCGGTTTTTCTCACCGTTGTTTTTACACTATCTGGATGGCTATACATCAGGAATTTAGTTAAATTTCACGACCCATTTATCGGCAATTGGGATGAAAAATCAGGGTACCATTACGAACAACATCATGGCTATCGAACGTTAGGATTTTATCTGAAGTTTGGTTCTGTCTTTTTGCATGCCCCAGAACGTAGCCGATGGGCGTCTTTTTGGGATGGGAAGTACGGTTCGATGTGGATGGATACGCATGGCAGCTTTTTAAGGCTCAGCGACGAGCAAACCGATCTACGTGGTAGCATTATCATCTATCTTGCCCTGCTCCCTAGCGTCGGGATTCTGTTAGGATTTTACCAATCGCTGAAATCAGCCTTTAAATCCTCCAGGAACAATCCCTACCTCGCATTAGTCATGGTGAGCACACTTACTATTATCTCCTTGATTTCATTCACGATGGAGGTGCCCTTTTATTCTACTATCAAGGCCTTTTTCTATCTCTCGCTCGTGCCACCTATCGCTGTATTCGCAGGCAAGGGGCTTGACACAATGTGTAGGAATTTGGGGAAATTCAGGTTTGTCGTTTATGCTAACTTGATTGTGTTGTATTCGTTTATCATTAATCTATTTTGGTATCGTGGAACATGAAAGAGATCGAGAGAATAATAAGCTAGAATAGAGTTTAACTCTTTTACTGTGAAAAGATATTGGCAGTATCTACCACCTCCAGTCAGGGCTTAGGTTTCGATCTTTCAACCAATCTATTCAATGTCTCTCTTTTAGGGCAGGTCAATATTTGTGGAATTGTTTGCTCAAACAGTTGGGTGGTTTCTGGCAATTTCGATTGCAATTCGGTTGCTGTATGGATCAGCCACTCACTCTCCTGTGGCCCATAGGTTTTCTTTAGATCCCAAGCCGTGTATATGATCCAGTAGGCGTACTCTTGCAGAATTACACGGTTCCGCACACCAGTTTTTTCTATATCTGAATAATCGTCTACCTTATAATATCCCTTATTTATAGCATCTTGAGTAACTCTATAGAGACTGGAATATTTGGACAACCCCCACTCTTCAGGAATTGTCATATGCAGGCCCACATCACTCACATGGTGCAGGATATGTTCTACCACTTCGGTTACCTGACCAGATACCCCTTCCATGATAATATCGCAGATACTGTTAGCTTCTCTAGTTTGGTCCATGAGACGCTCTTCTGCTGATGAAAGTTTCCAATCCTCACCATGGAATATCGGAATCATAGTCCGATAGCGGTACAGATTGATGAGCAACTCTCGCTGCATTATCGTATCTGTAGTCTTATGTACGGCAAACATTTCGGCAATCGTTCGAGCTACCTTTTCCATAAACAGATCACTGACATCATCACGGGCAACAAGTACGATACCGCAGACGGTCAGTTTTTTAGTGAAAGGGGGATAACTGCCTGTTTTCTCTATGGAATCTAGAAGATATAGATCCTCCGGCACATAACCCTGTGGCTGATCCTGGACACAATCCAGGGTTATTTTGTCACCCAGAACAACTTCCTGACCACACCCAGTCAAAAAAACAACCATCGACAATAACCAAGCAGACTTCCTCATTTTTAATCCTCCATTGTTTACGATAACTGACAACTGCCCTAATTATGGTTCGCGACAGCGGCAAAGGCACGACTTCGTCACTCGCCCAACTGCTCTTTCTAGGTTTAACTCCCTCGGAATCAAGACCTCTAACCCCAGGACTTCTAACCTTGCGTGGAATGGGGGGCGGTGGGCAGCGCCAGAACGAAGCATCCGTGGGGAGGCAGGTCGAGAAGGTCATCGCTCTGCCATGTGCTCTCCAGCTCCGTGTCCATATTGACCAGCCTGCCGTCTCCTATAGCGGATGAATCCGTCATGTTCATCCGAGTTGGAATCTCCTCCTGTCCCTCGTTGAAGAGGAGAATGTACGCCATGCCTCCCTTGCAAACATGGCGTACGCGAAGATCGGGGTGAGCCGGAGTAAAGGTGAAAGGGGTGGGCACGATGCGGTGAATGCGTTGGAGGAAGTCACCGGTTTCGGCCGCGCCCTTCCACCACACTACCAGTCCTCGACGCTCGATGTCCGCAATTACCTCCCTCTCCGTAGCAGAGAGCCGGTCCACAACCGCAGGCTCAACGACGAGAGCCCGATAGACCATACCGGCGATACGGAGGCCATCTTCAGACCGTTCGACCCGGCTCGCCAGATCCTCGATGGTCAGGTAGTTGAAGTCATGCTGATGCTGAAAGCAGGCCTTGGCTGCCTCCCAGGGAAGGAAGTCGCCGGTGCCGAGAATAGCGGTGTCACAAACCAATTGGCTATCTGTGTTCAGCCAGCAAATCTTCCCGGTTAGGTTGGAGAAGCGAACGTAATCCTCCCACCACGGACTGTGGAGGCCCACGTCTCGCGGGCGCTCATCGATACGGGGACCTCGGATGGAGTAGTAGAAGGCGTGGGGAATGAGAAGGTTGCATCCTCGAATCAACAGCCAGAGCGCCAGCCAGCGATACTCGGCAAAGATGAGCTGATGGCCGTAGGCGCCGGCGAATTCATTGCTGTTGCGGCGGGCACCGAGATGAACCATAGCGGAACTAGCGCACTTGCCCATGGTGGAGTGGACTCCCTCCAGAGCGCTCGCCTTACCCGGTTCCACATAACGAAGCACCAGATCCTGGCCGGGCAAGTCGAAGTGGCGCAGCATGCCGATATCGTCGGAGGCGCCTGGATGCCCGGCCAACTGCACACCGTGCTGACGGCACCAGGTGGAAATAGGCTGATAGTAGGTCTCTTCGAGCCGGGCTTTGATGGCCCGCGTGTAGTCGGCCCGGTACCGTTCAGCCTGGGGTTCCCGCTCATCCCAGAGGGCCGGCAGGTGAGGGGCAAAGTCGTACTCCAGGAGGCGATTGATATGAGCGAGGGTATCGCGTGTACCGGGGCGGGGGGCCCAGCCTGCTGGACAATCGTGTTTACCCAGAGGGCTGGGTTCATCGGTAAAGATCGCCCGAATGGTAGTGCCGAAGTACTCGGTGAATTCATCGTAATAGCGCTGATAGACTTTATCGATAAAGCAGGCCATGGCGTCCGGGTTGAGCAGGTCGGCTGCCGCAGGATGGCATTCATCAACCTCCCGCTGATCCTGGCGGCGGGGAGGATCCGGCTCGATGAAATGAAGCCCACGAATGGTAGTGTGAATGGGCTGATCCACGATCGCCAGGTGATGCCCGTCATGGCGGCGTTCGACCTCGGCGATGAGTGTCTGCGTCGTGTTTAGCTGAATCCGGGACCGAGCATCGATTCTGACCCCCTGAATCTCACTCTCAGGAGATGCTTCGGTCAGATCGACCGCTACCCAGCCACGACAGGCAAACTGCGGATTTTCTTCCACCACCTGTCCAGCCGAAGAGCCGCTGGGATACATTCCCTCGTCGTAGAGAATAACCCACATACCTCGTCGTGCCGCCTCAGCGATAGCAAACCGCATGAAATAGAGGAGTCTCTCGCTCATCCAGGCCAGGGATTGGGGCAGGCCAGCCCGGGGATGGATGACGAAGGCGTGGATGCCGTGGGCCTGGAATTCATCGAGTTGCCGGCTGATCTCCTTTTCGCTGAGCTCATCGTTCCAGAACCAGAAAGGGGCTTGAGAGAATTCCCGGCTTTCATCTTCATATTGATCGAACATGCTACTCTCCATTTTATCAAATTTATCAAAGTTCTAATCGGTAACTAATACTCTGTCCTGTCGTTAGAGCCGCCAGAGAAATTTGGTGGTGAATGCGGAACGTCAGATCAAAAACCGGCCCCATCTGCTGCCTATTCCACGAGCTTCATAGTGTTGAGCCTGTCTCTTTTACTTGCCTCTCCTTATTGAGGCGACTTCTTCATTACCCCCGGATAGGGTCGCCCCGCAACCAACTGTCCTCCAGCCGAAAATCCCTCCGGGCGATTTTGCAAAACTGCAACCAATTCTTTTCGCCACCATCCGATACGATCCTGACGTTCAGACACCTCAATCAAATTGTGCCTCTCACCTGGATCTACCACCAGATCAAAAAACTGTTCCACTCCGTCTGACACAAACCAGATAAACTTCTCTTTTCCATCCGTTAAACAGTGATACGTCGGCGACGTCTCAATGTGCAAATAGGGACGATGCAGCCGGCCTGCCCCACGCATCAAAGGCAACAAGCTCTGTCCATTCACCCTCTCGGGAATCGCTACATCTGTCATTTCCAAAATCGTAGGCATTAAATCTTCAATACACACAGGAACGTCCGACACAGCTCCCCTCTGAAGCTCAAACCGTTCGGGAGCATTAATCATAAACGGAATACGGGCGGAACCTTCGTATGGTAGCGATTTGCGCCACCGATAGTGATCACCCAGCATCTCACCGTGATCCGAAAAAAAGATTACCACTGTATTGCGACCGGTCATCTGTTGAACACCATTCACCGGGTTCAACAGCCGTCGGATCTGATCGTCGATATGATTGATCAGTCCATAATATCCCGCATAAGTCGAACGCAACGCTTCGCCGGTGAGATGTACCCGCTCTGCGCTTACATCGTCTCCCACACCATCGTTCTCTGGCGGTTCGGCCCAGTTGCCAATTAACGGACGGGGCAGATCCTGCCGCAGGTACCGATCCAGATAAAAGAGTGGTGGTACCAGTGGTGGATGGGGCGCCAGAATGGAAGTCACCAAAAAAAAGGGACACGACGGATCGCGCCGATATTTCAGGAAGTTCAGCGACTCGGAAACCGTCCAGTTCGTTGCGTGATAGGCCTCATCCAAATGCCAGTACCTGGCGGTCCAATCGTTGTGCATCACACCCGTACCGTAATATCCCCCTGACCCTTCGGGTTCACGCCCGGCCAAAAAGCGATCGTAATCATCCTCTGTACGGTGGTCTTGAAATACCATATGCTCAAACCCATAACGTTTCAGCGGCGGTGTCTGATGCATCCCGCGGCCTATCCACTCGGTCTGATAACCGGCATCGCGCAACACACTTGACAGCGAAGGCCCCTCCCATTGGACATTGCTGTTGTTCAACACCCCGTGCACCGAAGGAAATTGCCCAGACAAAAAAGAACGTCTCGCCGGCACACAGACCGGGCAGGTCGAATATGCCCGAGAAAACCGCACACCTGCCCCGCCAATAGCATCCATATTCGGCGTCATCAACACCGAATGCCCATCGGCACTCAGGCAATCTCCGCGTTGTTGATCGGTCATAATCACCAGAAAATTCGGTCGATCCACACTACACTCCTGTATTCTAATAGACCAATAAAAATAGACTGATAAGACTCACTAACACCAGGAAGCATCAACCAGTAGAAAGTATAATCCGTTTCGACCAAGCTAAAAATCAGGATCTGAAATAGCCGGCATCTTCGGCTCCTTTTAGTCAGTCACGGAACGACACCCGCCAGGCGGCGCGGCGCCGTTTTTTATGATAGCGTTTCAATGGTCAATTGATCTAATGGGCACCCAGGGCAAACAGGCTTCGTCGCGTCTTCGGGTAATCCTGTCCAATAAGCAGTTCCATTAATTGATACTGAGGTTGTTGGCGGATGTCGGCACAATCGGCTTCAGCCACCAAATTGTGTTGTTCATCCGGGTCGTTTTGCAGATCGAACAGTTGTCCTCCCTGCCCGGGATAAATGGTATATCGATATCTATCAGTCCGAATAGTTTGTGCCCAATCACCAGGGTCAATAGACCAGATCGCATTGTAGCTTCCACCGTAGGCCGCTTGACGCCAACCTGTAACCGTCGTGTTTTCTTGACAGAGAGGCAACAGCGATCGTCCTGGCAAACGTGGAATCTGGTCGGCCTCGACTTTCAAGTATGGCCCCATCTTTGGCATGGCCGGAAAGCGGTGATTAGTCATGTCGAGGGCGGTCGGGCAAATATCTTCCAGCTGAACTGGTTGATGATAAATTGTCCCCTGCTGAATACCTGCTCCTGCGATGATCAGCGGCACTCTAATACAGGCGTGGTAATGGTGTTCTTCTTTGCCGGTGAAGCAGTGGTCGCCCAAAAGTTCCCCGTGATCCGCCAGGAAAAAGAGATAGGTGTTGCAGTCTCGCTGCTGCTGCTCCAGAGTTTCCATCACCAGGCCAAGTTGATAATTCAGGTGCATCAAATCGGCAAAGTAGTAACGTCGGATCAACTGCCAATTCGGTTGCGCCGGAGTTTTATGCCGGAAGTAGCCAGGGGCATTTGGATCCTCAACCCATTCGGCAGGAACAGGAGCGGGTAAAATCGCCGGATCGACCCGACGAATGTAGTCGGCCGGCGTACAAAATGGGCGATGGGGCTGGACATAACTGATGTGGACGTAGAGGGGTTGATCCGCAGGTGTCTGACGCAAAAATTCAAGGGCTTGCATGGTAATCCACTCTGTTTGTGACACCTCTGCTGGGAACGGTAACGGATAGGCACCAGCCGGACTGTCAGGGAACCCAGGCATTAACCAGTCGAATTTTCTACTGATGGCCTTAATTCGCTTCCGCAAATTGGTTACACCTTGGCCCGGACGGCCCGTGTCATAAGCGGCATAGTCTGGGATCTCGGTTGGCCAGATAGTGGCTAGAACCACTTCGTAGTGCTTGGGGTGTTCAGACGCTATCCAGTCTAACCATTCGCCACCGCGAGCGTCTTCCGTGATGTGGGTTACATCAAAGCCGTAAGGACGGTAATCGGGCCGAAGACCGGCGAAGTGCGGTTTGAGATGAACTTTACCAAAGGCGCCTGTCCGCCAACCATCAGCCTGCAACGTCCGCATGAACGTCGGTAAGGCTGGATCAAGCTGATATCCATTTTCAATGACGCCATGTCCTCTTGCGGTTAACCCCGTGGCTAAGGTAGATCGAGCAGCACAACAGACCGGATTGCTGGTGATGGCATTAGTGAAACTCGCTCCCTGCGATTTCAATCGCTGGATATTTAGCAGATCACAGATGCCGTCCATTGCTGCTTCCAGCCACTTAGCAGCCAATTGATCCACCATAAAAAAGATGCTATTCGGTTGGGTCATAGTTGCCTCCTCCCCTTCTGACGATTACCGTATCAGAAGTCTAAGCCTGTTGTCAACCAGACCGTGGGATCGTCTCACCCCTGTGCCCGCTTGACCCATGCTGATGAGTTTGGTATGATACAGCATATAATTGGAACCGATTCGATCTCTCAGAGGAGGCCTGAAATGCAAGTTATCGCCGATCTATGCGTGGTGCCGATGGGCGTAGGCGTATCCGTCTCAGCCTATGTGGCGGCTTGTGAAAAAGTGCTACGCCAGGCTGGGTTGAAAATACATCTGCATGCTTACGGAACTAACATCGAAGGTGAATGGGATGCGGTTTTTGAGGCCATCAAAACCTGTCATCAAGTGGTGCACGAGATGGGGGCGCCACGCATTACCACCAGCCTTAAGTTCGGTACACGCACCGACAGAACCCAGACCATTAATGATAAGGTCGTCAGTGTCGAACAAAAATTGAATGGTTAAGGTAGACGGTCTCTCCAAGTCGGTCCGTAAAAGACCGATTTTGACCGATCTCTCTTTTCAACTGCGAGCAGGTGATCGACTGGGGTTGGTTGGAGCAAATGGCGCCGGCAAAAGCCTTCTATTGAAGATTTTGGCCACTCTGGTCCGGCCAACGACGGGAACACTCCTTATCAATGACCAGGATGCTTTTTCTAATCTGGCAACCGTCCGACTGTCGATCGGCTATCTGCCACAGATCTTCGATGAAGATCTTGGGTTGACTGTCGGTGGCTATCTCAACTTCTTTGCCCGCGCTTATGGCATTGATAAATCTGCCCGTTCTGCCTTGATTGAAGGGACGCTTGAACTAACAGACCTGAGGCATCTCCACCGGCAAAACCTAGCCGAATTGTCCGTGGGTCAACGATCTCGAACCGTATTAGCCAAGACCGTCTTACACGACCCGCAATTCTGGTTACTGGACGACCCTCTGGCACAACTGGATCCACAAGGCCAAGCCGAATTGGGAGAACTGATTCGCGAGTTAGGCCAAATGGATAAAATCGTGGTATTGGCCTCCAACCACCTGACCATGGTTCAAAACATCTGTAACCGGCTAGCAGTTTTGCATCAGGGGAGATTGGTCTATTTCGGCTCGCCGCCGACCGATCTGTTAACCAGTTACAATCGTTTGATCCGTCAACCTACCGCGGATAATAATAACACCCCACTCCCTGACCCAACCAATTCAGAGTTCGAGCCTGAACAGTAATCTAACTTTCTGATGGCACCATTATGGCAACTCGGTTATGGGATACTCGGAGCTGTACTAGTTTCTGCACCATTGATTTGGCGATTGGGTTTTGGCCAGGTTCGACATTCACTTAGTATTGTCGGGGCGGTTTCTATCTTACTGGCCAATGCCTATTTTCTCCGCTCAAAGGGTATTATTAAGTTCGGCGCTCGACAACGGTGGATCAAATACCATCAAACCATGGCAGGTTTTGGCCTGACATTGGTCACGATTCATTCTGCGGTTCGACCGATGGCCTGGCACTCGTGGTTGCCACTGATACTGGCAACGAGTAGTTTGGTGACGGGACTGACGATTTCACTGGTTAGAGGTAGCCATCGAAGGCCGATTTTACTGGCCCATTCCCTAGTGGCACCAGTTTTGCTGCTCAGTATTGTTTTCCACGGTCGCGAGAAATTAGATCACGACGCGTTTTTTGCCCTGATAGCCGACCATAATGTGGCTTGTGTGCAATGTCATACCACACCTGCTTATCAATCCTACACTTGTCTCACCTGCCACATTCATAACAACTCAAAGGTCATTGAACCCCATTCAATTCACGGGGTAGTTCCATATGATCCAACCCCGGTGGAGGTTCAAACTCTGGCTCAATGTCTCGACTGCCATCAAACACAAATTAACGGTCGGGAATATGGGAAACGGCGTGCCAACTGGAATTACAATCCCGATTAAAGATACCAGTAGTAGATCTAATACTACTTGTCTTCTTATTCTATTTTGTCTCTCTTTGGCGGCCTGTCAACCACCTGAACCCACCACTGAGACGGTAGAAACGACAACCTCTATTCATCAAATCATCTTTACTCCAATGGGAGTTGAGATCGCGTTTGATTTGGAGCCGGCGGATGAACTTCGCTCGATACAGGTCTTCGACGATACGGAAATATCGATTGGCAGCTTAGCATTGTCAGGTAAACCGGCGAGTACCGAAAAGGTCTACTTTCGCTGGCATGCTGGTCAGACCTATCGCTTTCTTTTTGAGGCTGAAACAGAATACCAGCAGTTCGCTACTTCGCCGCCAGACCAAAAGCGTGGTACACTTCAACTGGGCATTCCCTTTATTCAGAATCAGAGCTCCAGTCTACGACCTCCCATCACACTTATCCAGCATAGTCAAACGCGAATTGCTGTCCAAACGACCAATGGGGAGTTGGCACCGGCCGATTTCCAGCTGCGGATCGAACTGCCGTTTACTGCCCCGCTAATCCGGACAGGGCGATTCATTTCAGCTTTTGAGACATGGCACACCGACTTCCAAATCAAAATTCCAGGTCAGGCGAACACCGGTGAGATAACGGCAATACTACGGGTCACCCCCTCTTCTGGCCAACCATGGCAGATTGAGCGTCAACTGCCATTTGCAGCAACGACAGTTGAGGAGGTCTCCACGGGAGTCTCTATCGACAAAATTCAATTGCCGACAGACGTCAAGGGGCATTTTTTCGCACATTTGCAACCCGATACGCTGGTCCTGAAGCAACCGCTTTCGTCTCGGCGGTCATCAACCGACTATGGCCTCCCAATTGCCTTTCAAACGATACATCTCCAGAACCGGTTGCCGACTACCATTCCAGTGATTGTTTCAGCAATTGTACGGGATCTACAAACCCAAAAACCGGTTTTGTTTCTTTCGCTGGCTATAGAAAACCGTAGCGAGAGTTTTCGGAGTTTTTCGGCCGTTAATCTGAAGCCGGAAACAGTGACCACTGTTAGCCTGCCCATCCACCTCAATCCTGGTTTAGATCCACAAACTGGCGATTACCAGAGGCTGATCCAGGTGAAAATGTGGGGAACTCAACAGACTATCGACCAACAGACTTTACCATTGAGGATCTCAGTTCCCAACCAACGAGCGATAATAATAACAATCTTATCGATTGCATTGACAGTAATTGGGTTACTGTTCTTTGTTGGACGATGGCAACAACTTTTCTCCCTTTTTTCTAGTAAAAACTTGATTCTGATCTCTCTCTTTGGCGCTACCATTTTCGCTTTTGTTAATCTTCCGGCGACTATTTTGATCAATATTGCCAATGCCGTTCTTGGCCCGTTGGCTTTTCTAATTACGGGGATTTTTAACGAAATTCTGTATTTTACGCTTTTGACAGCCTTGTTGACGTTGATCCCAAAATCTGGCACTATTATTCTGGTTTCAACGGTTCGATTTCTACTAAATGGCGTTTTGTTGGGTACTATGACACCGATCGCCTTGATTTATCTCAGTGTCTCAGCGCTTCTGCTGGAGATCGGCTTTTTGCTGACTGGCCGAGGACTAAGATTGATTTGGATGGCCTTAGTTTTCGGTCTCTGTGATGCGTGTAGCGTCTACGTCGATTTTCAGATCGGAATTACCCTCTACCGTCTATTCTACGCCGATTGGTATGTCTGGTTAATGGTCAGCTTAGGTGGGTTTTTATACACCTTTATCGGTGTTCTGTTTGGCCGACAACTTGGCCGAAACCTGCGTCATGTTGCCGACTGACTGGAAGCGTATGCACCTCTACAGAAGACGTTGGTTAATGGACAAGAACAGACTTTGACCAGGCATACAAGCCGAGCGTGGCAGTCCCCTGGGCAGCCGGGGAGATCCTTTGCCAACGTTGTTGTTCATTGGCGTCTTGGCTATGTGCCAATGGCTGGATGATGTGCGGTTTTTGCCGGTGGGCAGTATCTATTATCCTCGGAATTAGGGCAGCCCTTACGTCTGTTCTAATTACTTACAAATAACAGTTGATCATCCTTTTTTCTATTGTGATGGTCCTGTCACTGAATCTTAACCACTGTTAAACGATTAGTATCGAAGGAGATTATCCAATGGAAAAATTAACCGTTGCTGTCGCCGGTTGCCATAGAATGGTCACGCGAACAGCAGGTAGCCACAATTTTGGCGCGGCTTTGCAGGCAGTAGCCGAAACCGATGTCGTCGCCGTATTCGATTTTGATTCTGCCACCCGTGACGAATTTACTACCTGTTGGGAAGATGTTTGGCCTGATGTCGTTACTTACGATGACTACGAACAGATGATGACGGTAGTTCAACCGGACCTGCTCTGCTTGGCCACCCGGCAAACAATGCACGCTGACCAGATCGAGATTGCTGTCCAGTCAGGTGTGAAAGGTATTCTTTGTGATAAGCCACTGGTCACCAGTTTGGCCGAGATGGACCGGGTTTTGTCAGCCTGTCGGGACGTGCCCCTGCTCTTTGCGCTGGATCGGCGTTGGTTTGACCGCTATCGAACGATTCGCCGGCTTATCGCCGAAGGGTTGGTCGGAGATGTTACCAGCATCGTCAGCTATGGCCTGTCTAACCTGATCAATCATGGCTGCCACTGGTATGATTCGCTGTTAGCCTTAGCCGGAGATGTGGAACCGATCTGGGTCAGCGGATTCGTTGAGGACCTCTCGGACGAACCCGCCGATAGTCGGCGTCGGATTGACCCTTCTGGGCGGGCACAAATCGGGCTGGATAACGGTGTTGTCCTATATATCACGGCTGACGGCAAATACGCTGGCCAAGGGTTGCCAATGAGTTTTGAGGTGGTGGGACAAAAGGGTCGCCTGTTCGTTCTAAACGATGCCAACCAAACCTACCATTGGACACCGGAGGAACCATTGCAGATGAAAACGGTTGAAGTCCCTCCAGCAACGGAGTCGTGGGCAGCAGGACCAGCGATGGTCACCGACCTAGTCGCGGCTGTCGCCAACGGCAAAAGAACCGCTTGCGATGTAGACCAGGCACGACGAGCAACCGAAATTGGCTTTGCCATTCATCAATCTTCTGCCGCCAACGGGAGTCAAATTGACCTTCCCGTTACGGACCGATCTCTCCGAATCGGGTCTTTCCCTTGGGGGAACGAACCCACTTAACCTCTATAATAGTCAACGTTCTTGGACCTACATCTCTGATATAGATGGGGCGCCTTTTAATTTGCAACATAAAATTGCGAATCTATGTTTCTAATAGTGATTGATCCTCGTGAAATTCGAGTTTTGGACGTTGCTGGTCAACCATTACCACTGTGGTCATATCGCAAAGGCACTAGGATATTGGGAGGCATACTAGCACAGTTGCTGGTGAGATATTAGAGAATTGAACGGTTTCCAGAGTGAACAATTTTGTTCTGTCCCAGTGATAGAAAGGATTTCAAGACCTATTTGGAGGGAATACGACGCGAAAACGAAGTAGGATCTTTCTATCGTTGATAGTGTTAGCTGTTTTGCTGACATTATTAAGGCAGCGCGCTAAAGAGAAAGAAGTGGCAGTTTCCAGATGGGCTTCAGGGATTCACCAAGCTGTTTAGGGCTAAAGATAAGGGATGGTAGGTCAGTTGAAAAACCAGTACCTAGGGTGAAATTGGATGCTTTTTATATGGATGCCTATGAGGTGAGCAAATCGCGGCACAGGAAATTCATCTGAGCGACCGGATACCGAGAACTCCGTGGGGTCAAGCAAATACCAACTTTCTTCCTGATGGCACAAACCGAATTGGAGCCGAGGTTAGGATGTTTTGGGTCCTATTATCGGGATAAACTCATGGAACACATTAGGCGAACTTAATAGCTTGGCAGAGACTATCCGTAGAATTTCTGTATCAGTTCAGTGGCTTTGCCCCCTACGGTTGTCGGATCAAGGGCATTTTTACCAAAAACGATCGGAAAAGTCTGGTCGGTGTCAAGAGTTCTGGTTTCCGAGTCCATATAAGTTACGCTGAAGGCTCGGCGAGACGACGGTGTAGAATTGGTTCCTGACTTATGTAGCAAAAAGTTATGTAGCAAAATGGCCTCCCCGGCCTCCGCTTCCAAGGAGATCACCTCTTCCGTCGGGGCATATATAGCGATCTCCTCTGTAGAGAGAAAGTGACGTTGATTTATGATCCCGTGTTGGTTGCTACCGGGTACAATCTGCATGCAGCCAGTAGCGACCGTGGCGTCGTCAAGTGTTGTCCATACGGTTATAATTGGATTGGCGTCGATCCCCCAACCAACCCCCACGTCCTGATGCCAGGGGAGCGGTTGACTGAGTTGGGATGGTTTGTTCATTAACATCGAGCGGAAAATTGACACCTGCCGGCCGATATAGTAGTTCGTAATCTGTCGGAATAAAGAGTGCTGTATATAGGTGAGGAAGAGGGGATCCTGTTCCAGGTCGTCGATACGCCGATAGGCACGCGTTGGCACCTGGTGACCTAAGGTTCGGCATACTTTGCCGTCAGGATTTTGATAAAGTTGAAGGCGCATATTTTTGTACTTGACGCGGCCCACCATGATATCGTCAATACGTTGTTGCAAAGCCCATAAATCCTCTGTAGACAAAATCTTACCCAGTCGTAGGTAACCCTGAGTCATAAATTGCTCTTGAAGCGAAGAGTCGAAAGTCGTAGGTGGTTTCATAGCTTTTCCCTCTAATGATGAGCCGTAATTGGCAATTTGATTATCTTACTAAGCCTATGATAGCAGATTTATCTGCAACTTAAAACGATAGAAGACAGATTATCTACGTCTAACAGTTCCATCGACTAACTATATTGGTCATTGAACATGCGTAAGGATTGGTGCTAAAGAATAGGTGTTAAAAATCTTTGTTGTAAAGCTCAGCTGGGTTTACCCGTTTAGGCGCACTTGAGACAACCATCGTCTTTATAGCCTGAGGCCTATCTCGTTTTTGATGTGTACCAAGGTAGCACAGTGAAGATTTTTTAGGCGGTAAGCTCAGTCCGCCACCACTGGCGGTGCATACCCTCGAGACGATCTCAACCCGTTGGCGGTTCCGGTGGTTGATTCGATAACCAATCCAAATCAGAAATCAAGGTTAGCGGAAGTTATTCCTTGGATAGTCCAACCATATTAATGGAGAAACCGCCACCACGGTAAATTTATCTTTAGTTTGGCCTTCCATCGGTTGGAAGAAAGTGTCTAATCGATCCAGCAGATCGCTGAGGTCGATTCCCATGTAGTTCCGGTTGGATTGCCAAACCAGGCGAAGTTTTCTTCTCCCAGCCTGAGATAAATTTCTGACCCCTCTTAGCTGTTCAAGGTGCCTTTTTATCATGGCGGCAGAAATCTGAATCCAGCCCTGTAGGAACATTTTATGGTCATTCGTGGCCCATCGCTAGTCCGTCTCCCAGGCTTCATGTGCTTCCCACCAATAAGAAAAGTTAAACAGGTCTATCCCATACAGATATTCACTATTTTCCGCCCACCGTTTAGCTGAATATCGCTGGTTCGGCGTGGGTTCTGCCTGCTGATAGCTATGGCCTTGCGGATGCCTTATCGGATGTGGTGCCTTACTAGGAATATAGCGGTATGGAGGGAAATTGCGGTCAGAGCATAACGAGGCCAACATGGATCCAGTGGAACCGGTTGATTTGTGAACTGAATCAAAATGAAAGTTACCGTTTAATCGCTGTCATCAATTGGTGAATGGCCTCCATCGGGCCTATCGTTGTACGTATGGCTGAAATGACAGCGAGCCCCCGTGCCCCACACTGCATAATATACGGAACCGTTTTTGCTGTACACCTAATGGGACAAGTGGCAACCTGATACATCTGAGCCGGTGCTGACAACCCTTTCGCCTCTTCAGCGTCTGCCTTGCTGGAAGTAGACAAAATAGNACCAAATCCGACATAGTTAGCGNCAGCAGNGAGAGCTTCCATGATTCTGGTTTCGGTGCGTACTNGCGCCCGATGATNGGACCAGAGTAGTAAAATCTGACNGGCCAGATCAATGAGTAGATCCTCCTGAGCAAAGTATGNTTNNTTAGCATTGACGGCTAGGGCGAGGTCAGCTCTGTCGTTATGATTGATTTCTCATCTCAAAACTACCCGCTGGTACTAACTCCATTTTAGCGCTAATCTCCCTCAATCCCTTCGACTTCCAGCCACTACTTCTTTTTCCCCGGCTAACCTTTATGATTCCACTGGACTTGACTTCGGCGGCACTTAGTTCTACAATAGATTGATGACGTTATTTAATCATGACGTGGTGAAATCATAAAGAATTATGGACTACGAGGGGAAATATTGTGGCTGAGAAACTGAGTTCAGATGAAATTCAAACCGAATTGAATAAAGTTGCAGGCTGGGTGATTCAGGATGCAAAATTACATAAGGAGTTTCAGTTTTCATCTTTTATTGAGGCTTTCGGATTCATGACCCAGCTAGCTTTAGTAGCGGAATCGATGAATCACCACCCGGAATGGTTTAATGTCTATAACCGGGTAGTGATAGACTTGACGACGCACGACGCCGGTGGAATCAGCAACCTCGATTTTGAGCTGGCCAGCAAGGCGAACAATCTGATCTAATCTTAGATCAGTACATCTTTTATAGCCTCAGTCTGAGCTCTTATCTGCGGCCAAGAGTCTCTAATTCAACAGCGCTTTTCGGGCAACCAACTGGGAATAGTCGCTTACCATCTGCTCAAGTAGCGGCGGAAAGAGTGTTTGGACCAATCCAACTTAGTTGTCACATTGTATTTTTCCGCCCGATGGGTTTCTGAGTGTCAGCTCTTGGGACTCCTGAAGCCTTCTTCACCTGCCATCTTAGACACATCCACTACCTGGATCGCTGCCCACAACATTTCAGCTGTCTGCCTGTTGTGCCGTTGCCTCTAGCCTAAATCTAGCCTGATCCACTTGGCTACGGCTGGCCACCAGTACAACCCCAGCCCAAATCATCGTAGCGGCCAAACAGATAAATTGTGCCGTCATTGTTCTTATTGGCTGCCATATCAACCTGCTCAGAAAAGACTCAATTACGTCTCCTGAGTTGGCATATCCCGTCCGGTAAGAATCGTATAGAGCCGCTCGGCGGTTGTGCAGTACGGAGAAGAGGCTAGTGGTAAGGAAACCACCATGTAAAAAGGCGGAAGGCAATCTGATAACCCCCAGACTTAAGGAAAGCTGTTAGTATCAGGAACTACAGGACAACATCGAACAGCCAGCCCGATGGCGCGCCCATTCCGGACGCTTAACCGCATAGGCTTGTTTATCCAGTTGCTCGTCGTAAGGATACCGCAGGAGTTCCAACAGTTCATCGACCATGGAGTTATCACCTTCTTCGGCTTTATCGATTGCTAGTTGCGCCAGATAGTTTCGCAGCACGTATTTTGGGTTTACCTTGTTCATCCGACGCCGTCTGACATCATTCGGTGTGCCATCACGCTGGGTGCGATCGATGTAATCGCGCATCCATTTCCCGAACCTGGATACATAGTCATTCGTTAATTGAGCTGGCTGGTAGTAAGATTCCATCAGGGGTTCCATCAGCGCTTGGTCGCTGGTCTCAGATAGATTCTTTGCCTCGGTATCCACTTCAGCTAACCGACGGTAGAAAATTGTTATATCTGTTTCCACCAACGGTAAAATTTCCAGGAGTTCACTTACTAAGGCTTCGTCGGTGGCCAGCTCAAAGCTGTTCAATCCCAGCTTTCGGCTCATCATTTGTCGCCAGCCTTGCTCAAACACGTTTCTATATTCGTCTAAGGCATTCAGCAGCGGCTCCTCCTGCCCAATCAGCGGATAAATTGACTGTGCCAACTGAGCTAGATTCCAATGCGCAATATATGGCTGGTTACCAAAACTGTAACGCCGACCTTGAGCATCCGTGGTGTTGGGCGTCCATGTGGGATCATAATCCTCCAGCCAACCGTAGGGGCCATAGTCAATGGTCAAACCGAGAATAGACATATTATCTGTATTCATCACACCATGCACAAACCCAACACCCATCCAATCGACCATTAACATGGCAGTTTTGTGGCAAACTTCCTGGAACCAGGTGAGATAGACATCGGTTGACGGTTCAGCCAAATGAGGGAAATCAGTGCGGACGGTATAATCGATTAGTTGCTTCAGTATCGCGGTATCACCACGTGCCGAAAAGAGCTGGAAACTGCCAAATCGGGTAAAGGAGGGGGCAACACGACAGACCACAGCCCCCNCTTCCTGTTTAGGGTTACCGTCATAAAACATATCGCGCCCAATCTGTTCTCCCGTCGTAACTAGACTTAAGGCGCGTGTCGTCGGTATGCCCAAATGGTGCATGGCTTCGCTGCATAAGAACTCACGGATTGAGGAGCGTAAAACGGCGAACCCGTCAGCGCCGCGCGAATAAGGGGTGGGGCCGGCCCCTTTGAGTTGTAGCCCCCATCTTTGGCCATTTACGTTGACCACTTCGCCCAAGTTAATAGCCCGCCCATCACCCAATTGTCCCGCCCATTGACCAAACTGGTGCCCCCCATAACAGCTGGCATAAGGTTTCATCGCCGGCAATATGCGGTTTCCTGAAAAGACTTGCAAAAAATCAGCCGACCGACAAACTTTCTCACTCAAATTCAGTATTTCCGCCACTTCCGGCGAGTAAGCGACTAGTTTAGGCTGTTTTACCTGTATCGGTTCTACTAGGGAATAGCAAGCCTCTGTCACTTGTCGGCAGTAGTTTTCCGTTTCCGAATCAGCCGGTAACTNGGAGATAAAGCTGTGGTCAAATTTGAGGTCATCTAGCGTTGAATACATTTGTCGGAGTTGTAGGCGCCAATGCGGTAATTGTTAGCACCGGCAGGGGATTCCTTGAAAGTTTAGACCTGTTATAANCAGCCTGCAGCACATAAAGCCTGGCCAAAAGGCTCTGTTCCTCAGCACACTAGCTTCTAGAAGTGCGTGTTAGTATCACCGGCCTCTTTTTTGTCGCTGACGGTATAGGTGCCTGTCTGGTTTAGTTAGGTTACCATCCAACTCAGATGACCTGCTGAAATTGGTTTTTAGCCAGTTGAACCCAGCCCCCATCACCATAGCGGTCAAATGGACCAATTATGCCATCCTGGCTGTTTGTTAGCATACCAGCCAACAGCAACGCCATCTTTATTATGGACGCTAAGAAAAGACCGCCACCAAGTTGTAGCCAGTTTTGTCAACTTTTTGCCAGCAGGCTCAAGGGTCATGACTACTTATTGACGTCTTTCCGTCAGAGCTATTAGCCTCTATTACGCCACGGCCGGGGTCACCAGTCGAAAAAGCTAACGCCATTTTTCCCGTCTTGTTGTAGGTCTAGTTCTTACTGTCACCANCACGAAATTTGACCACAGCTGCCACCGGGNTCAAGTATNACCAACTACCTCACCATACAGGGTTTTCTAGGCTCGGCCGTATACAGGGATGGCGGCCCCATTGATAATCTTAGCCGNATCGGAAATCAGGAAGCCAGTGACTTTGGCGATTTCGTGTGGGTCCACCCAAAGACTGTGATCTTCGTTTGGCATTGCCTGACGATTAGGTGGTGTATCGATAATCGATGGCATAATAGCGTTAACGTTGACACCATCGTTTTTAACCTCTTCCGCGATTGATTCGGTCAGAATACGAACGCCCGCTTTGGANGTAGAATAGGCACTCAAACCAGCGATACCGTTTAATCCNGCTCGNGCCGACACATTAACAATTTTACCAGATTGACGCTGGATCATGTGAGGGAGAACTGTTTTACAACAGAGAAAAACCGATTTTAAGTTAAGATCCATCATCAAATCCCACTTTTCCAGATCGAGATCACTCGTCGGAATCCCACCCAAAAACCCACCAGCGATATTAGCTAAAACNTCAATTTGTCCAAATTGCTCCAGTGTTTGGGTAATCAACAGGTTGACATCTTCAGCTTGGGTAATGTCGGTGCGAATTAGTGAAACACTGCCAATTTGATTGCCAACAGCTAACTGAAAAGGCGTTATTTCGTGTTCAAAGATGTATGGAATGGCCAGTTGATATTCACGAGCCAAAAGGAATTGACAGATAGCAGTACCAAGCGTGCCGGTCCCACCCGTTACAATAGCCACTTTTTGATTTGTATTAGTCATGTTTTTCCCCTCAGCAATTACCATCTAAAATTAAGCTTAGTCAAGAGCTCAGATAGGTTCATTAGAGGACGTAAGACCCAATTATTCCCCATTGCCACTGGATGACAATTAGCAAGCACCATTGATGGAAGGAAAACGTAACATCAAGCTAAAGACAGTCATCAAAATCGCTGCAATTCCGCTATTACCAGAGCGAGGTAAATTCTGTCCATATGATATTTCTAATTGGCATCTAGCACCTCTTTCAATCTACACTATAGGTTGCTTTTCCTCCATCACTATTTAGTATTTAGTCGCAAATGTCGCCAGGTTCTTCACTGTTGGCTTTGTTCTTTTCCGTCGGACAAATAGAACGGAGAAACTTAAAGTCATAGATACCAGAGCGATGGCCGTCGCTCCAGTGAAAGCGGATGGCATATCGGCCAACCAGTTGAACGTCTACCGCTTGGATGCCAGCCGAGTGGATCTTGTCGATGTTGCCGATGCCGATATTAGAGAACAAGGAATGGACATCTTGACCATCATTTCTGAGTTTGCAACATTCGGCACAGGGACATAAAGCCCGCAGATAAGACAAATCGTACTGACTAGTGTGGTCGTCCTGCCAAACGATGCGAAATTCAGTATTGTCTATCCTTTTTAAGGTTTTCGGTTTGGTTATTTTGGTATTCATCAATTCGATTCCCTCAGTTTTATGTCCAAGCCGTTAGTCAAAACTACGGACTTTAGTGCTATTGACAGCGTGAAAACTTACTAAACACCCAGACTCCAACCAATTATGATGTTTGAAACCTTGCCACCACTGAGAGCCGTCACCGGAATTAGCGTGGCATCGTCATACGTTGACTCATCTCCCCACGGATATCGTTTGCCTACTAGGGCGCCAAGATCAGCATACTCCCATCAATAGCTACTTTGAACGCCACAAAGGACAAGTGCTAGTCCCTTGGCAATCTCTCCTGTTTAGCGTAAAGCGAGATCCATGACGAGGACAAATTAATAGTTTCTGGTCAATTTCATAGACTCTCTTTGGGTTGCAGCTAAAAAGTTGATGTCGTGCTTTTCGCTACATTTTACCTTTTTCATTCTGTAAAGTATAACCGATTCCTCACACAAATGCGCAACTTCTACCAGTAGTAGTAAATCCCCTCCTGCGGAAGGGACAGAGGTTATCGGATCTGGCACACACCGCGGACGCAGCGAAAGGATGGAAGAAATAGCTGGTGGGGAAGTTTGTGCCCCCACCAGTCGTATACCTCGTACACGAGTTATCTTTTGCCCGGGTATCAGTGAGTAGTTAATGACCTAAAACCATTACTTTAGAATTACCATCTGGCGTGTTGTAATCCTCTGCTTGCGGTATAAGAGTCGATCCCACTGGGCATCGTTCATCTGACGCATCCTGCGGATGGTCAGGGGTAATCAGACTTGCCACAACATAACGGAACCTATGGTTGAAGTCCCTAGTATCAGGATAGTTGCAAAAGCTGCGGTGGCGATATTGACCGGTCAGTAAAGCCCCACGAAGAGGTGAGCACAGTAGTATAACGGCAACGGCCGTTCGACTGGAAATCACCAGCGAGTCGATATTGGGTGTTTGCAAGTTGGTATCATCCATCAGCCGAAGGCTTAAACCCGGTGCTAATCGTCGACAATCTAGATTACATTGGATCGTATCAACACTTTCCGCGGGGGCACGCAATTCCTCACTTTCCAGGCGGAAAGTTTCAATTACCAATTATCGAGAGACGCGGTTAATCCAGGCTTGGTCAATTTCTAGACCGAAACCGGGCGCGTCGGAGGGAACCAAGTAGCCATCCTGAATCACGGGAGTACCGGGTAATTTGGCCATTTCTTCCAGCGGTACCCCCGGCGGAGAGACCCCTTCAGACCTTTCTCCCCAAGTGATTGCTGGCATAGCGAAGGCCAGGTGTTGGCCATAAGGATAGTTCATACCGCCATGGGTGATGACGGAAATACCGTTAGCCTGAGCCAGATGACAGATTTTCATGGCCGAGGTGATGCCACCACACCACAGGACATCGGGTTGAAAAATATCGACCAGGCGCTGTCCGGCAGCCGTAGCAAAGACGGTGGGCAAATACCAGTGCTCACCGGTAGCCAGTGTTTGCCAAGGGATGCGGTGCCGTACCGACCGGTACCCGACCAAATCATCGGCCGGGATGCAGTCCTCGATCCATTTGAGTCGATACGGTTTCAGCACTTCGGCCAAGCGGACGGTGAATTCGACGTCAAAGGCGGTCCAAGCATCCAGCATCAGTTCAACTTCGTCTCCGATGGTTTGTCGGGTCTCGGCCACCATCTTCTCCAATTTTCTCAGGCCCTCCATGCCGTGTTCCGGTCCATAAGGACAAAACAACTTGGTCGCCTTGAAACCTAGTTCCATGTACCACTCTTGGTCAAAGCCGGAGGCGTAACAGAAGATCTTCTCCTTCTGCGGGCCCCCTAGTAGTTCGTAGACGGGGCACTGCAGCAATTTCCCCTTTAAGTCCCAGAGTGCGCAATCGACAGCACTTATGGCATAACTGGCTAACCCTGACGCACCGAAAGACGTAGACATCCGCACCATCATGTCCCACAGTTTTTCGATGGCCATACAGTTTTCACCGACCAGGCGAGGAGCGTAAAAATCGTTAATCAAAGTGGCCACTGGCATGCCGAAAAGCGAAATGCCGAATCCCCAGGTGCCATCTTCAGCAGTGACTACACAGGCCGGGCGATGCCAACCCGGATCCGTATCGGGCAGCGGGTAACGGTCGATCGGCCGGTTCATGATCAGGCTTTTGTCGCGTGTCTGCTGACGCGGTGGCGTTTGAGGGTGTGGATTGAGTTCGATTTGGAAAGCGTGGATCTCTTTAATCTTCATCATAAACCTTCATTGTGTTCAGTTGGTGAACTTGGGTTGTGATTCTTTGCCAAAATTCAAATGACGAAAGTTCGAAGCTTTTCCACTCTGCTCAGGGTGACAGAGGGAAATACCTGAATTTATGGAATATTCCGCTCAATGTGGAACGGACCAAAAAGAGCCGTTCTCCGGTAGCCTTCTCTGCTGCACTTCAACCTAGCGCGTTGACGGTTATTCTAAATTGAAATGAAATTAAGTGGACCAAAGGAATCCCTTGGGGTTGCATTCCCCGTCGGCGGCGTAAAATAGAGAGATGAGGACCAGTACATTCATCAGAGCTATAATGTTACAGTCCTGAGATATCATTTGCTGTTTCTAGTCAAGTTTAGGCCTGTGGTTTTTGAACAGCATGTAGATCAGGTCTTAAAAAGCAGGACAGGAAATACCAGAAGTTATATCAAGATCGCCAGCTATCCCTGTCCTAATACCCAGTCCGCTTGTGGTAGCGGTAGTTTATTTATAACAATGTTGCCAATGAAAACCTGTACCACGTTGCGGTATAAAATTACCATTTTACAGTATGGTAAGGAGTGGGTTTTATATAAAATCAAAGTCAGTTCTGAAGAATTAGCCCAAGGTCAGCTGTCTACATCTCACTTTGAATAGTCAATCAATGTCATTCGTGAAGAAAAATATGTCAATCTTGGAGGTATCGTTTTGTACAGTCATCTAGACCTTCTTCTGTAGGCTTTCAAAATTAATCCCTACATTTCAGGGAGCAAGAGTATAAGAAGGAAAGGACGTTGGTCGGCAGAAAGATGAATCAAGGAAACCCTGAGCTGAGATCTGCGGGTGGTGCCTAGGGTTTCATACCAGCGATTAGCGGCTGCCTAAATATCCTAGCCGTTTACCCATCAGCCGATATTTTTGCAGATGGATGTAGCCGAAAGTGGGTTGAAGCGATTTCTGCCTTTAGGCGATGAGATCCTCTATCACGTTGCCATGGACGTCGGTCAGTCGATAGTCACGCCCCTGGAAATGATAGGTCAATTGCTTGTGATTCAAGCCCAACAAATGCAGAATGGTAGCTTGTAGATCGTGAACATGCACCGGGTTCTCGACGATGGAAAAACCGAGTTCGTCGGTCTGACCGTAGGAGAATCCTCCCTTGATCCCACCCCCGGCCATCCATATGGAGAAACAGTCGGGGTAGTGGTCACGCCCCAGCACATCGCTATTGGCAGTTCGACCTTCGCGGAATGGGGTCCGGCCAAACTCACCACCCCACACGATCAAAGTTTCATCCAGCAGGCCTCGTTCTTTAAGGTCGTTTATCAGCGCCTGAATCGGCTTGTCCATGGTGGCACATTTGCGCGTCAGCCCGTCCCGTATACCCCGGCTAGGATTGGTTCCGTGGAAATCCCAACCCCAATCAAATAACTGAACAAAGCGCACGCCGGATTCGACCAGGCGTCTGGCCAGCAGGCAGTTGTTGGCCAGACTGGTCTGGCCAGGGTGCGCTCCATAGGCTTCCAAGACCTTCTCTGGTTCTTGGGTAATGTCCATCACTTCCGGAACAGAAACCTGCATCCGAAAGGCCAGTTCATATTGAGCGATTCGGGTCAGTGTCTCTGGGTGTCCCATCTCCCGGGCTTGCAGTTCATTCAACCGTTGCATGGCGTCAAGGCTGCGACGGCGCATTTGACGGTCCATACCGGGTGGATCGGAGGCATATAGCACGGGATCGCCTTTGGAACGACATTGAATCCCCTGAAAGACAGAAGGCAGAAAACCGTTGCCATAGGAACCGGTGCCGCCATTAGGTTGAACACCGCTGGAAATCAGAACCACAAATCCGGGCAGGTTTTCATTTTCGCTGCCCAAACCGTAAGTCACCCAAGATCCCATCGAGGGACGACCGGAACGTGGGGATCCGGTGTAAACCAGTAATTCGGCCGGGGCGTGATTGAACTGCTCAGTGTGCATAGAGTGGATGACACACATCTCGTCGGCAACCGGATGTAGATTGGGCAGGGCGTCCGACAACCAGAGCCCTCCGCTACCGTGCTGTTCAAACTGACGACGCGTCCCCATAAGCTTGGGTACACCGGAGGTGAAAGCAAAACGCCTTCCTCTCAGAAATTCGTCGGGGCAGTCCTGCCCATCCCGACGAACTAACTCCGGTTTGTAATCGAATAGGTCTAGGTTGGGTGGTGATCCTGTCATGTGGAGGTAAATCACCCGTTTGGCTTTGGGAGCGGTGTGGGCGGGTTTGGGCCGGAGTGGATTGACATTGTGCGTGCTATCAGAGGATATTGAATTGACGCCAATTAGCGTTGACAAGGCAATTGAGCCGAAACCAGCACCTTTCAGAAAGTGCCGTCTGGTTATGTTTTGAATCTGTTCCAGTCGAGGGTTCATCGTTTGTCACCTTTTCATCGTTTTGGTAGATCAGCCCGACCTACCGCTTCATAAAGATTTCATCCAAGTTCAGTAAAACACCGCTGACAACTGTCCAAGCCGCTAGTTCGGCCAGGTCTGTGCTTGTAGGTAGATCTCCTAGTGGTTTGGTGGCTATTAGCCGGGCCTGCTCCGGGTTCGACTGGTAATTCTGATAGGCCGAGGAATAGAGTTGATCTAAGCATTCCACCTCGGTCTGTTGAGCGGGCCGAATCAGGGTTTGACTGACACCTAAGCCGATTTTATCAGCCACCTCTCCCTCCGCGGCGGCCAATCGACGAGCCAAACTCTGGGCTGCTTCCACGTAGACGGGGTCGTTAAGAGTCACTAACGCTTGCAGAGGCGTATTGGAGCGGGAACGGCGGACAATACAAACCTGGCGGTCAGGGGCGTCAAACGCCACCATCGACGGATAGGGGTTCGACCGTCGCCAATTAGTGTAAATACTGCGTCGATAACGGTCCTCACCCGTACTGGTCTGCCAGTCGATATTGCTACCAAAGGCAGCCTTGATACCCAATTCCGGTTGGGGAGGGTTGACTGGTCCGTTATACATTTTGGCGCTTAACAAGCCGCTGACAAAAAGCGCCTGATCCCGCACCATTTCAGCGGATAAGCGAAAGCGGGGACCACGTGTAAACCATCGGTTGTCGGGATCCAGGTTCAACAATTCGGGTGTCACTTTCGACGATTGGCAATAGGTAGCCGAAGTAACGATAGTACGAAGTAAATGTTTCAGATTCCAACCACTATCCATTAATTCAACCGCCAGCCAATCCAGCAATTCAGGGTGAGAGGGGAGCGCTCCTTGGGTACCGTACTCTTCACCGGTACGGACCAGCCCGAGTCCGAATAACTGTTCCCAATGCCGGTTGACCACCACCCGGGCTGTTAGCGGATTGTCCCGGCTGACCAGCCATTTGGCCAATCCAAGCCGGTTAGCAAGCGTATCAGGCGGTAAGGGGTGGAAAACAGTAGGAGTGGCTTCAGTCACCGCATCAGTAGTCCGCTGAAAATTACCCCGAAGCTGAATTCGTGTTTCCCGTCGTTTGTCGGCTGCCAATTCCCGCATAATAGGTACCGTGGTGTAAGGGGCCAGTTGGTCGAGTCGTTGTTGCAATCCTGCCAGTCGTTCCTGCTCCGACTGTAAAGCCGGGGCAATACTGCGATAGTATTGGGCCAGTTGTTGCTCCTGCTCTGCGCTGCGTGCCGATGCCGGCAAGCGGACGATCTGCCGTATCTCTTCCGACAAGCGGACGTCATCGGCCACTGCTGCGGCTGCTGTGGCCTGCAGTGAGAAGTGCCGGATCAAGTGGTTTTTATGGACAGATTCTTGTTTGAGTTCGACGATTAACTGACCGTACCCAACTTTCCGCGGACGGGCCAAAACCAGCGCCAGCTGGTGGGGTTGATTCAATTGGCCGGCGACCGCCCAACCCATTTTGGCATCCAATCTGCCGGACAGGACTGATTTAGCCGGGAACCCATTTTGGCTATAGTCAGCTCGGGCATCCGTGAAGCCAAGGGCTCGCTTTCCTCCCGGCTGATGGATGGTGAGGGGCATAGGCGTACCAAGGGAGGTTTCATGCCATACCTCTGACCGGTTCGCATCTAGCAAAACCAGTCGATAACCAGCTAGGCGGTTGGTGATGGCTTCGCCGCCATCGGTTCGGTTCCAAATTTTGATTATATTGATCAGCTGCGTGTCGCCCAAATCGAGTTCCAACCACGGATCGTCCGACTCTCGAGTATGCGTGGTTGAATTCGATAGGTAATGGCCATCGGTGTTTCCATCGATGGCGAGTTCAGCCACCCCTTGGTCATCGGTCGAACTCTGTGTCACAACTGCTGTTCGTGCCAGATTAGTTTGTTTTTGCCAGACTTCCACCTCTGCCAAAGAGAGAATTTTATTAACACCTGGTAGTTGCACCTGCACATACCGGGCAGAGATTGGCTCAACCGTGTCAGATTGCCACACCGCTGTTACTTGCGACAACACAAAGTTATTGTCTTGTGGTTGGATCTGCAAGCGTAAAGCTGTAATTTCAGATAGATCAGGACGCAGGGTGAGGGTATAGGTGTCCTGTTGGGGCAACTGGCTTTGGTTGGCAACCGAACCATCGGCCTGAATTCGCAGCAGTGAATGTTTAGCCACCGCGTGCAACGGTTCGAGCCGTTGCCAATGGGGTGCGGTTTGCAATCTGGTTTCCCACTGTCGTTGGGCCTGACTTAAGACCGGAGTCGGGGTCGATAAAATGGTCTTTAATTGATCAATCTCCGTCTGCCATTGCTGCCGCTTTTGCTTTTGTTCCGGAGTAAACAGTTTCAGTAACGGCTGCTCATCTCGTTTGTCGCTATCTTCTGTGTTGTTGAAGAAGGCAAAGAATTGGAAGTACTCCTGTTGTGAAATAGGATCGTATTTATGAGAATGGCACTGGGCACAAGCTATGGTGGTGCCCATCCAGACGGTCATGGTCGTATTGACCCGATCGACAATAGCCTCGTTGCGGAATTCCTCGTCGTTGGTTCCCCCCTCGTTATTGGTCATCGTATTGCGGTGGAAGGCGGTCGCAATCAATTGCTCTTCGGTCGGCTGAGGCAACAGATCGCCAGCGATTTGCTCAATGGTAAACTGGTCAAACGGTTTATTCTGGTTCAAAGACCGAATTACGTAATCCCGATAGGCCCAGATAGTGCGGGGTGGATCGTCGGCGTATCCGGCGGAATCGGCGTAACGGGCCAAGTCGAGCCACACCCTGGCCCAACGTTCACCGTAACTGGGTTTATCCAACTGAGCCTGAACATATCGTTGATAAGCCTGGGGATGCTCATCGGCTACAAATCGATTTACCTCTTCTACCGTTGGCGGCAAACCGGTAAGGTCAATGGTCACCCGTCTGGCTAGGTGCCATCGACCCGCTGCCGACTGAGGATATAAGTCCTTCTGCTCCAGTTTAGCCAACGTAAAGTGGTCAATTGGGTTTCGGACCCAATGGCTATTTTTAACGGTAGGCAGCGTTGGTCGTTTCGGCTTCTGATATGACCAATGGGGCGAGAACACTGCCCCTTGCCGAATCCACTGCGTTAGCAACTCAATCTGTTCCGGTTGTAATCGGGCTGCGTGAGTGGATGGTGGCATGCGCAGCCCTTCATTTTTGGTGCTAATCCGGGCGAGCAACCGGCTGTCAGAGGGGACAGTCGGCACAATGGCTGCCCGACCACCTAAATCCCGCGTTGCCCCTTGGTAGTTGTCCAGACGCAATTCGGCTTTCCGTTGCGCTTCGTCCGGCCCATGACAGGCGAAGCAGCTTTTTGCCAAAATAGGTCTAATTTGTCGGTTAAAATCGACATTAGCCGACGTCACTCCCCCTACTTGCGCCGACACTCTGCTTATCTGGTCGGTCACTGTCCCTAACAGAACTATCACCAACGAAGTAAATCGAACCACTTGTATTCGCATCTGATCCACCCTTTATTTTAGTCGATTTTTTATCGTATCAGATTCCAGTGGATTCGTCAAACGATAATCTCAGAAACAAAGCCTGTTCGTGTTTTTGCATTATTTCTTCCTTCGGATCATACATATCAAAATCAGTGAAGAAATCTCCAATGTTACGGTATCCAGTAATTGATTGAATTGACCTTTGATCGGGCTCAATTTCCACAACCCTCTTTTGGTAAAAAGTTCGTACTGATATCAATTTGGTAGTACTCACTATTTTTCGGTATAGGGTGGCTAGTTCTGGAAGGTTTACTGCATGACTTAAAAGAGGACTTACTAGTGTCACCCAATTAAAATTGGTATCTCTAACCTGTGGACCTAAAGTGTCATGTTGAAGCATCTGACCAATATAATCAACGATTTTTTGGAATTTACCCGCCTAAATGGAAAGTGTTACTGTACCTATGATCGGATTCATAACAGGAAAATTCTTAAGATTGATTTCCTGTTGGGTTAATCGTTTTTCCATCTCTGACAAACGTGGAATTTCACTTTNCAATAATCCAAAAAACAGCAGTTCATTCTTCAACTGAGCTGAATGTAATCCAAGACTTGCAAACCAGTAGAAAAAAACAAGAAATCAGAGGGTGCCTTGAACCTCCATCGGGTCGTGTTTGACACAATTGTTCTAGATCCTCTGGTTGAAAACAGGACACAATAGATTCTGTTAAGTATTCAAACATTAATCATTCCAACTTTAGGATCATCATTTTTCTGACTGCTGGGATATATTGATAACTTTTTACTAGGTGTAGCTAAACCATAAATATCCGCAGCAATAAAGAGCAAGAATTCGATCAAGAGCGGAAATTCTCGTTGTCTTTACCGGGTAGCCGACGGCCACCGCCCGTTATTGCTCTTGTACTTATTGTGGTCTTTCCCTTATCATCCTATGTCCCTGAAATAGGTCCCGGGCCACTGCCCTCTGGCTCTGCGCCGGTGGGTCAATGTCCAGAATACACAGGGTTGGCACTACTCCACCGCCTGAATATAACCCAGCCGGTCCCGAGGTCGTTCGTAGCCTTGTTTTAGCCCCGGCCTTGCCAGGAAAAAACGATCCAAAGGTAGACGAAAAGCCATTTATAGGTAG
>PACG01000138.1 GCA_002699335.1 Candidatus Poribacteria bacterium | reverse complement strand
CGTGTAAGAAAACACAGGAGTAATACCTACATAAAAATTGAAGATCAAGCACAAACGGCAGCGGAAGTTATCAATTCAAGCCAGATGGCAGAGGACAATGAGATGTTTACTTTTGATCATCTCAGTGGAATTAGCCAAACGGACATGGAACAGGTGGTGCGTGGAGTCCAAACCGACTTGAGTCTGGATGTACTAGCCAAATCCCTGAAATTAGCTGATCAGGCTGCCGCAGACAAGTTTCGTGGTGCAATGGGTATGAACGTACAAAAGGAACTTGACGAGATAATAGAGACGACCCCCCCGATGAAAGTGAAAGATGTAGAAGACGAACAGCAGAAGATTATTAACCTGGTCAAAAGGATGGAGATCGAGGGGCAAATTACCATCTCCCAAAGTGGTGACGCTACAGGCGGCACCTGAGGCCCTGTCGAATCATCTCCCGTGCAGGAGATAGATGAGGTCGAAGCATCCCCTGGCTGAAGACCACGTTGGCCTCTCAGTCGAGAGAAAGTAAATTTATTTTATGGCAGCTTACCTGCCATCGTCTACCCCGACATTATCCCACTGAAATCAATTGTTAAAACCTTAATTGAGCTGGGTGAGCAATCCAGACGTGATGGCATCTTATCTATTAAACCACAAATTACAGAAATCAATGACTTTGCATTACGGCAGTTCTTACAGATGGCCGTTGATGGCCGAGATATTGAAACAATTCGACAACAGGCAGAAAAAATGGCTAGGATCAAGGTCAGTCAATTGTCAGAGTATTTCGAAGTCATTACCGAAGGAGTTGTAATGATTGCCTCTTCCGAGACACCACCTGTAATGCGTGCTCGGCTCTCTTGCTGGGTTGGAACTGGCATTTTTTCTGAAGAGCCATTTGCAATCTCGGCAGAAAATGCTAACCGCCAATCTGATACTAACAGCATCGTCTATTCTAGCCGTCCACCACTAGGATTAATTGCTATAGGGTTAATTGAAATGGGAGGAGCCGCTAGGCGAGGCGGTATTTTGTCTATTGAACCACAAATTACAGAAATCAATGACTTTGCATTACGGCAGTTCTTACAGATGACCGTTGATGGCCGAGATGCTGGGACAATCAGACAACAGGCAGAAAAGACGGCAGAGATTAAGGATAGGCAGTTGTCTGAATATTTTGAAGTTATCACTGAGGGAGTTTTAATGATTGCCAATAGTGAAACGCCTGAAGTAATACGACAGTATTTATCCTATTGGGTTGGAGAGATCGATGGATAGAGCAGACCTTCAGCCGGAGGCAATTACCCATCGGTTAGACATTGCGAGATCGATTGCACTTCAGGCCGGTGAAGTAACGCTCCAACATTTTCAAACCCGACAGCTCTCAGTTGAACGCAAGTCAGACGATTCACCGGTCACTATCGCTGACCGGGAAGCGGAACAGTTACTCCGCCGAGAAATTCAAGCCCATTTCCCGGAAGATGCCATTTTAGGGGAGGAGTTTGAAGATGTTGAGGGTCGTTCTGGTTACCGTTGGATTTTAGATCCCATTGACGGAACCAAGTCTTTCATCTGTGGCATTCCACTTTACAGCACCCTGATCGGCATTGAGTGCGACGGCACGGCCGTCGTTGGTGTAATCCACTTGCCAGCCTTGCGAGAAATGGTCTATGCCGGTAGCGGCCAAAGTGCCTGGCACGTTGTTGGCGATGCCGATCCGGTACCGGCCAAAGTTTCTGATCGCCAGACGCTGGCTGACGGCTGTTTCGTAATGTCTCAAGTAGACCTATTTGCTGAGTATGGACGACAGGACGCCTACCACCAATTGGAACAGAAGGCCTATATTACTCGCACCTGGGGCGATGGCTACGGTTACCTATTGGTAGCGACCGGACGCATCGAGGTGATGGTGGACCCGGTAATGCACATTTGGGATGCTGCAGCCATACAACCTGTAATGGAAGAAGCCGGTGGTACTTTCACCGATTGGCAAGGCAATCCAACCTTCACCAGTGGTGAAGGCATCGGTACCAACGGCAAGGTTTTAGACGAAGTGCTGGCCATCACTCAAAACTATCCCAGCCGACCCATCCAGACCTAGCTCAACCCTTGGCTAATCTAATCAGTTCATCTTTTCAGACGGCCATACTGGATTGGTTCGACGTCTACCAAAGGGATCTCCCCTGGCGTCAAACGGACAATCCCTACCATATCTGGGTTTCCGAGGTTATGCTTCAGCAAACCCAGGTCAACACGGTAATCGACTACTATCACCGTTTCCTGTCCAGGTTTCCGACGATTTATCATTTAGCCGAGTCCGAGTTAGACGATCTACTCAAAATATGGGAAGGATTGGGCTACTACGCACGCGCCAGAAATCTGCGGAAAGCGGCTCAGATTGTGGTGACTGAGATGGACGGTCGAGTCCCTGCCGACTATCAATTTTTTCGCCAATTGCCAGGTGTTGGCGACTACACTGCGGCTGCAGTTCAGAGTATCGCTTTCGGTCACCCTTTTGCCGCAGTAGATGGTAACGTCAAGCGAGTCTTATCCCGCCTGTTTCGGATAACAGAGCCTGTTAATGCGCACAAATCGCGGCAGATTTTCCAGCAACAAGCTGACCAGCTCCTTTCTGTCAACCGTCCCGGTGCCTATAACCAGGCGATGATGGAACTGGGGGCCACAGTATGCCGCCCCAAATCTCCCTGCTGTACAGTCTGTCCTGTTCAGGATTTTTGTCAAGCTTTTGAACAGGCCGAACAAGGTCTATTTCCTGTTCGACAAGCCAAAAAGAAAATTCCACAGTACCGACTGATCTGCCTAGTTGTTGTCAAAGATGATGCCGCTTTAGCTACTAAGTCTGTGCTAATCACCCGACGTCACCCAGATGGATTGCTGGGTGGTCTATGGGAATTTCCCAACCGAAAAATCGATCCAGAGGTGGATAGAATCGCCGCTTGTCAACAGTTCGCCTTTGAGGAACTCGATCTGCCCCGGAATCCCGATTTGGGTACACCGACCTTCCTGACACAGGTCAAACATACTTATACCCACTTCAAGATTATGGTGGATGTTTTTCTGAGCTACTACCAACCTTGCTTAACTTCTATCCCTAAAGTCTTAGATCCAGAAGTTGTCTGTTATCCTTCGGATAAGGATCGATTATTGCAAGAGGACACCGAACCAAAGGCTGCTTCACTAACGGATTGGTGTATGGATGAATCCTTCCGTTGGGTAACAATCGACCAACTCGACCAATTTCCCTTTACAGGTGTTGCTAATAAGTTCTTGCCACAAGTCAAACAAATAAACACAGCTTGAAGCCAAACCGACAGTTTCACAAAGGGAACCCGTTTACGATTCGTTACTTGAGAATCTTACCCTTGACTCTCATCTGGATCGTCCTTCAAACTGCACTCTATGGCTACATTCACCTCAACGGTTTGGGGCAGTTTATCGCCAATCATCTACCCGTTGGTAGTGTTTTCTTCTTAGTTATCTTCGCCTTTTTACTCAATCCAATCCTTTCCCGGTTTGGATCAACAGCGACATTTAGTACAGCCGAATTAACCCTCTGCTGGGCCATGGTGACCGCGGCCGCTTCTGTTCCTGGCTATGGACTAATGGAGTTTATTTTCCCCTATATTGCAGCCCCGGCCTATTTTGCCACCCCGGAAAACCAGTGGGCGGAATTGATTCTTCCTCATCTGAAAGAATGGCTCTATGTCACTGATCAATCAGCTCTAAGCAAATTTTGGATTGGCATTAACCCACACGAACCGATTCCATGGCGGATTTGGGCCAGGCCAGTGACTATCGCCACCATTTTCGGGTTATCTTTCTTTCTTTCAGTCTGTTGTTGGGCGGTCATTCTACGTCGCCAGTGGGCGGAGCGTGTTCGGTACACCTTTCCACTGGTACAAGTCGCCGCCAATTTAACCCAAGCTGATCTAAACCAAAAAGCGTTTCAACCGGTTTTTCATAGTCGGTTTTTTATCTTTGGTATTACATTGGCCGTTGTGGTGCATCTAGTACGAGGGCTGCATCAATTCTATCCCTTTTTCCCTAATATTCCGCTTGACTATCCAATAAGGCAATTCTTTCCCAACAAGCCGTGGCGAGCCATCGTCGATGGGTGGCCACTCTTATTTCGACTTCGGCTGTCGGTTGTTGGCGTTACCTACTTTTTGCTACCTGATGTGGCNGTTAGTATCTGGTTCTTTTTTTTGTTCTACAAGTTCCAGGAGGTGGCGATCTCAGCTTTNTCTATCACTCAGGTCAATACTCAGCAACAGGTAATGGGTGCGGTTTTAGTGTTAGCAGTCATATCGGCCTGGCAAGCGCGAAAGCATCTGATCACCGTCTGGCAAAAGACCTTTACCAGTTTAGTAGACTCAACCCTAGTGGATGATTCCAACGAGCCTTTATCTTACCGCTCTGCTATGTTGTGTATGATNGGTGGTTTTATATTTATGGGAGGAATGGCGGTTGTCATGGGAATGTCAGTCTGGATGGTGGTGCTGTTTATCCTGCTGATGTGGATCTTNGCNACGACCGCTGCTTGGCATGTTTCCAATGCGGGATGTTTACTGGTCAATGTGGGCTTCACNCCCTTCAACTTTTTTCGCCTGATCTTTGGTGGACGAGCATTGGGAGTCCATAACCTGATCTTGTTGAGTTTCGATAGATCTTCTATTCCCAACTGGTCATCACAATCGTTGATGGCATACTCAATCCAGAATTTTCGCCTGGCAGATGCGCACCGCCTTCCATCTCGGCAAATGCGATTAGCACAGTGGATGTTATTAGCGGTCATATTATCGGCCATAGTCACGTTCTTCACCACTTTGACCTGGATTCACCGCAAAGGTGCAGTCAACTTAACCCGTTGGATTTTTAACGTTGGTCCCAGCGTAATGCGTCGGTCGATCGGTGAAATTTTGAATCCATCGTCTCCGAATGTATCTGGCATGTTGAGCGTAGGCATAGGTGGGATCATCATGTCTGGACTGATTTTTATGCGACAGCGCTTCTTGTGGTGGCCGCTTCATCCNCTCGGTTACGCGCTTGGCGTGACCTGGGCACCATCTCGGCTCTGGTTTTCGACCTTGATCGGTTGGGNGATTAAGTTTCTGATCCTGCGGTTCGGTGGGTTTCGNGCCTTTCGGCAGGGCCAACCTTTCTTCCTGGGCTTGATTCTGGGCGAGTACTTTATGACTGCCGCTTGGCAGATCTCGGCTTTAAAAACAGGTGTTGGATACTGGAGCGGNCCACCCAGTTGAAGATTACAAACAGTGAAGCCCTCTGCTAAATTACCCCCGGCTTTTCTGCGGGTAGATTTGACCAAGGTGCCGGGTCATGACAGCGAGCAACATCTACGATAACTCAGTGGTATCACATCAGCGGAAAACACAGGCAGAATCACGGACAGGGAGGACAGCTGTTAGATCTGTAAAANGACCCAGATGAACAACGCAATTTGGTAGCTGAAGCCGATTGCACCGACATCCGCCAATAACTGCAGTACCAATTAATAGAACTGCAGTTATTAGGCAGGATTACTCCAAGACACACTCAAAGCCTGTTTGCTCTGGGAATCCTTAGTTTAATTGGCCATTGAACAGCGCAACAAAAAACGGCACCGCGCCGGCTGGCGGGTGCCGTTCTATAACGGATTGAAAGTAACCGAGGATATCGGCTATTTCAGATCCAGGTTTTTATGCTTGTCGAAATGGAGTCTACCACTCGCTGGTTTTGATGTCACCCCAACTTGTAGATAGTTTTCCAGCAGGGCCAACAGATAGAGCAGCGGCCGCTTGAGCAAAAAAGGCAGCTTGCGTTTTGGCTGCTTTGGTGGGGAAAATCTTGACTTTTTTCATGGTGGCGTCATCTAAGTGAAGGTTGGCGTAGTCGTGCCCACCTGACTCACCACAGCGATAAAGTAAAACGTTACCACCGGCTTCAAGTTGAATTTCAATGTCGAAATCGACATCGACCGGGTTGCCTGTCCAGACAGAATCATTGTGCCACTTTTCACCATTGACCCAGATTTGGGCGTGGTCATCTTGTGATGGTGACATAATAGCCTTCATTTTAGATGGTGCCTGGATAACGATGATTTGCCAGGTATCAAAATTGCTGGTGTCTGCTAGACCGTAGCGAGAAGACATATTACGGCCAGTTGCTTCTGTAGGCGTAAAAGTCGCACACTTCCATCCACCAACCGAACCCTTCATTAAGTGCTTTTTATCAAACTTGACCTTGATATCTTGGGTTGAGAGCAAGCCTTCAATGGTCGAGAGTATGGGTTGAGTCAACTTTCCTTTGGTCGCTTCATCGATGTGGTCAATGGGAGCAGAAGGTGCAAATCCACCATTGTTCATATAACCGCCATCCGGTATATACCAGCTTTCGATCCATGGTGCCTTGGGTCGCATCTGATTCAGTCTTGCCGCGTCTGGTTGAGCCATTTCTTTTTTCCCTTTCAGCGGTCCACCTTTAACATTCGGGGCAGCTAAGGCTAATTGGGAGGAGATGGCCAACAACACAACTAGCAATAAAGCTAAACTAATTTTAAACATTCGCATACTTGATAACTTCTCCTTTGCGTTTGATATGTTTCTCTCTTTTCTACAAAAACAGAGTACTACAACCCCATTCTCAATTTTATGATAACAAAATTACACAAAGATATCAAGGGGTATTTTTTTTCAGCGTTGCCACATTATCAAAAGCTTTATCTACATCGACCACACAGCGAAAGCTGATCGCGTAGCTAATGTCAGAATCAGGACGCCGAAAGTCACGCCGGGAAACGTGTTGCTCTGTCGCTCCTAGCAGGTAAGCTCCCCCACGAATCACCTTATATGTCCCGTTGTCTGGCCCTTTCGGGTTTTTGATCGAGGAGACAGTATAATAGTCTCGTTGAAACCAGTCGGCGACCCATTCGATGGCATTACCGGCCATATCGTGTAACCCATAGCCGTTGGGCAAATAACTACTGACCGAGGCTAACACATCGTGGCCATCGTCGATATAAAAGGCACGTAATCGGTCATCATCTGACTGTCGAAACTGGTCACCGTTTTTTAACAGCAACTGCAAACCATTGGGACTATCCAGTAAGCCCAAAATTAGATTTCGTTCAAAATCACCCACGTTGGTGGCTCGCGTTACGAGATTTCGAATCTGATAGACTGGGTCGTAGCCAACATACTCTAAAATCGAGAACATATTCCTATCACCAAAGTTGCACTGTGTCCCATCTGGTGGATTGTCTCCCCATGGGTATTCTTTCCCCTCCAATCCGCCTCGAGCGGCATATTCCCATTCAGCTTCTGTCGGTATCCGTTTTCCCGCCCATTCCGCATAGGCTTCCGCTTCATACCAGGTCACAAAAATGATCGGATGCCGATCTGTTGGGGAGAGTCGAGACAATTCAACCCCCTGTCCCGAAGTTCTAACGGTTCGCCCAGTAGCAGCAGCAAATGTCTTATATTGGCCGACGGTTACCTCGTGAACATCTATATAAAAGGCGTCGAGTTCGACCGGGTGTACCGGCCTAGGTGGTTTTTCCCCACTTTGCCCTTCTACTTCAAGNTTGGCTTCCGGATATAGGTCGGCGTCACCCATCTGNAACCGACCCGCTGGAATCAGTACCATTTCGACCTGGTCTTTTTCCCATACNATCCGATCTTTTAGAATTGNAGGATCGATTTTCCCTCTGCCTAANTACTGTTCTTTGACCACATCTGGNACTAGATCGCAACCGGCCAAACCCATCGACAGGATATAAAAAAGAAGGCACANNATANNANAAGCGTCAGGACGCCTCAANNGGTCTCGGTTTTTCATAAATTCATTTCTCCAAATTCTAGTGGCTTTGACTAAGAATATCTACGGNCATTCACCCAACGACAAGCCTAACAGAACGTCGGTTAAGGGGGTAACTCTATCCAGGGAATACTATTTACGGTCCGGTTTCNATGGTTCGGNCTATGGTCCCGNGTTTGATTTCGGCCCAGAAACAGGATAACTTGTGTTGTCGGTCAACAGGGGTAGAAAGATTGGCCAGTTCATCAAAAAAGGCGTCTTTGGTTTTGGCCTTATCGGGGATAATCTTGACCTGCTGCATAGTCTCATCATCGAAGTGGAGGTTGGCATATTCGTGACCGCCTGATTCACCACATCGATAGAGCAAGACGTTATTGCCAGCTTTAAANTCGACTTCAACGTCGAAATCGACCTCAATTGGACTGCCNGTCCACTCAGCATCGTTGTGCCACTTCTCACCGTTGATCCAGATTTGGGCATAGTCGTCCTGGGCCGGTGACATAACCGCTTTCAGGTTCTCAGAGGCATGAATGACGATAATTTGCCAAGTGTCGAAATTATTGAGATCCCGAAAACCGTAGCGGGAAGACATATTCCGCCCCCCGGCGGCATCCGCCCTNGTGCCTAGGCTGATAACCATCCAGTCACCTTCCGTTCCCGGCATCATATGCTCCGGACCAAAGTCTAACTGGACGTCCACGGTTCTTAACAAGCCTTTCATGGTAGATAAGTTGGGTTGGTCCAAGANACCGTTGCTTGCGGCCTTAATGTGATCTGTCGAGGCNGATTTNTGAGCATCACCATTATTCATATAACCGCTATCCGGGCCATACCAGTTGAGGATCCAGGGCGCATCTGATCGCTTTTGGTTTAAGCGAGGTATATCGGGTTGGGCCATCTCTTTCTCTTTTGACAGTGGTCCGCCAGTGATTACCGGCCCTGCGTTCACCGATAGAGAGAAAATAACGCTACCCAAATACAACCAGCTTAAAAGTCGAGATAGGTTCCCAGATAAACAGCCACGACTCGTATCTTTCAATTATAAATCTTCTCCTTCCCTTAATTCGTTACCTTCGTTTCCTCGACTACGCAGCGAAAGCCGCCTGCATCAAACCGGTGGTCGGGACTGGCGTAGTCTCGGTAATCCACCCGCACATATTCCAGAGTATAGTGGTAAGAACCACCGCGCAGAACACGGCCAGAATCTACCTGGGAAAACTGTTGGTGAATCTCTTCCAGATTGAGTCCACCCGCCAGTGGATTCCGACGCGGGCTCTGTTGGTAAAATTCGGTATCAAAGGCATCCAGACACCATTCGAAGACATTGCCAGCCAGATCGTACAATCCATAACCGTTAGGCGGGAAACTCCCAACAGGGGTGGGTTTCAGTTCCCACTGGTCTGCGCCTCCAGTACCATTATAATTGGCATACTGATGATCGATACTGTTGCCCCACGGATAATTTCGCCGGGCCAATCCACCGCGGGCAGCGTATTCCCACTCAGCTTCGGTGGGGAGCCGTTTCCCGGCCCAATTGGCGTAAGCCATGGCGTCATACCAGGTAACAAAGATCATTGGGTAGCGGTCGGTTGGTACATATTCTGCCACTTGTTCCCAGAGGTCGTATGGATAACCACTCTGTTCGACAAACCGCTTGAACTGACCTACCGTCACCTCNCGACNATCGATATAAAAGGCATCNAGCGTAACTGTGTGAACGGGAGTGGCATAAGTGATGTTGTCGCTACCCATTTCAAAACTGCCAGCGGGAATACGTNCCATTTCTGTCTTGTCCTTATNCCATTGTAGGATAGTCGGCGGCAAATGCTGGTCATCGGCCACCACTTCGACCACATAGTCGGTACCCAGATAGTGCAGAGGAATTTCGTTACCGATGTTCCAGAAAACCTGCTTTCTCTGTCCACTGCTGATCCCGCGTCCCACATCACCTTCCAAATGTTTCGGTTGGAAGCCAGGTTGGTTNCCTGCGAATATCCAGAGCTTTACGGTCATCTGATCCCTGTCTGGATCGATAACATCGTAGTCAATCAGAACCTGGTTGAGGTTCACTTGCCGGGCCGTCACGTTGGTGACAATCGGGGTACTATTCTGCCCAGGTTGTTGTTCATCAANCTGCTGTCCATAGGCAACGACTACCCATAGCATAAGGGTAAGAATCATCCACAAACAGGTCCTGTCAACCCTGTTCTTCAGGTTACTCATCCTGGTACCTTCTGCCCTAAGATTATTTTTGACANNCGGTTTTGGCATCACACGNTGACCTGGTAGGTGGGTCATTTTAAGAGAGTCAGTTGACGATACAGCCGGCCGTTGACTGTNGACGGCGTTTTCAAAGGTATTACATCTAATCGGCAAAAGTAGATGCCACTGGNTACAATTCTCCCTTTTTGATCTCGTCCATCCCAGTAAGCAGACCGGTCTGGTGTCAGATAGCTGCCCNCTGGCAACGGACCTAGAAGNAACTGTCGAACCAACTGCCCACTGGCGCTATAGATCAGCAACCGAACCCCGGCGTTGGTAGACAGTCGAAACGGAATCCAGGTTTCGGGGTTGAAGGGGTTAGGGTAATTAGGCAACAACTGCGTCATTGAGGGCGTTGCCCTTGGTCGAAGCGTGAGTGAAATGCGTTGCAGCAAGGCCAGTATCTCCGCCGATTGGCTCGAGTCAGCGGCCAATTCATCTATCGCTTTGACTGCTCGTCGCCTCTGGTCAGCGGATAACTCGGTTGCCATCTGCTCCAGTTGTGAAGGGGCAGCCGCAGGTAGTTGGGCCAACGGGTTCTGACCGAACTGATTGGCGACCATTACCAGGTCGAAAATGCTAACTTGCCCATCCTCATCCACATCGCCTACCAGTGCATTTCCCTCTCTACCAAATTGACTAGCTACCAATACCAGGTCCAGAATATCGACTACCTGATCTTGGTTTACATCGCTGGGAATCGGCTCAGCCGGTAACAAAGCTGAAATATATTTGAAAGCATTTGGCAATTGCACAGATACTCCACCCGGATTCATAATCAGCAGGGACGTCCAACCCACCTCATTTTCAGGCATGGTAATGCGCAGTTCTGTTTTTGAAATGACTCTGACCGATTGGGTGGCAAGGCCATTAATTTCTACCTGTGTCAAGCCTGAATAAAAATGGGTGCCTGTCAGTGTTACGATCGTTCCGCCTCTGGCGGGGCCACTGGTTGGAGAAAGATTTTTGACAACCGGAGAAACACGGCGGTCGATAGTAAAGGGTTGAGATCGACTACGACCTGTCGCCTGACGATGGCCATCAGCATTTGGAACAATGCCCATCATTTGTACCAGCATGAGTGTGAAAAACAGAATCGTTGAAATAGGAATTGATGGCAAGGATAACTGCATAAGGCTTATTCAGGTGGAACTGCCACAGATGGTTTATCAGATTGATCTGGGGGGTTGGTTAATCCAACAGAACGAACTACCCTGAAACCGACGAATGAAAGCTTTAGTGTAGGATAAAGGTGTAATCTCATGGTGGTTGTGCATCGGTTGAGGTCGTCAATCCAGGATCCGCCTCTAATGACTCGCCAACTTCCTGCTACTGGACCAATCGGGTTTCTATTTGCCGAATAGCTGTAGTAGACATCGCTATACCAATCACGGGTCCACTCCCAAACGTTACCGGCCATATCCATCGCTCCATAATAGCTTTTGCCTTGAGGATAAGAACCGACTGGAGCTATTGTGTTGTCGTATTGATCACTACCATTCCAACTATTGGCAAATGGATTAGGGCTATTCCCCCAGGGCCAGAGTCGATCGATTGGACCTGATGACGCTTTTTCCCATTCAGCTTCGGTTGGCAGACGCCCACCCACCCATTTGGCATAAGCCGTCGCATCTAACCAGGAAATACCAACCACTGGATGCTGCGGATTATCTAGCGCGCGTTCTGGCCAGTTACCAATACTGTCGGGAAAACTGGTTGCTGGATTCTCCCCCGTCGAGCGCCAAAACTCATAGTATTGTGCGTTGGTCACCTCGTGGCGTCCAATCTCGAATGTGTCCAGATAGACCCGATGCGCTGGTTTTTGATCGGGGCCCCGGTTATCATGGCCCATCGTAAACCAGCCGGCCGGCACCTTTACCATCTCCGTTTCCTGGCCGATAGCCCCTTCCCATCCCCAGGTCAAAATAATAAAAATGAGGTAGGGAACCAACCTCATTCAGAACCTTCTTTCGTCTGTTCCGCTAGCAATTTCTCATAGGTCAGATAGTGTTGTTGCATCAATGATTGTTCTCCAATCTGTTGATACAGCCGGGCCAAGTTGAGATGATAGTAGGGTTGAGCCGGATCCAATTCTGCCGCCCGTTGGAAAGAGCCAATTGCTTTGGCGACCTCTCCTTGCATAGCGTAGGTCGAACCTAACGTGTTGTATAAAATCGGCTCGTTTGGACTTATTTCAATTGCACGGAAAAGGGCTTGTCTGGCCGGAACAGGCTGATCCAGACTGATAAAAGCCCGACTCAGCCCCAGGTGGTGTGCCACATTTTGTGGCTCATATTGCAAACAGCGCCTAAAGATTTTGATGGCAAGTTGATAATTGAAACTCTCCATCGACACATGAGCTAAATCGGTCCAAGCTTCGACGTTATCAGGATCGACCTGCGTCAGGCGGGACAGGCGCTCATATTCAGCGGATGATTTCTGCAATCGCTGAAACTCGGCCATGGCCGATTGCCCTTTTTCGCGTTCTCCCAACCGAAGAAAAGCGGTGCCTAAGCCGTGGTAGGGTTGGGCATAACCCGGTGCCAGTTGGATTGATTCCTCGAATTGGGTTACTGCCTGTTGATACATTTTACGATTGAGATAGGACATCCCCAAATAGTACTGAATCACGGTTGAAAATGGGTTCAACTCCGAGGCTTTGAGCAGAGATTGGGTTGCTCGGGCAAATTGGCGTTGCTTCAGTTGTGTTTGGCCTCTTATTTTTAAAGCCCGGGCATGGAACGGGTCTTGCTGAATTACCCGTTTCAATTTGCTTTCCGCTATCACCCATTCACCCAGATTAAAATAGGCCTTTGCTTGCAAATAAAAGGACTCAATATCGTCTGTGGCTATAGACAACGACTTAGTGGTCGCATCAATGGTACTATTCCAGAGTTTTGTTTCAGCATACCCCATAGCCAAGTAGTATTGTGTTTCGTGGCGGTTGGGGCCGAGTTCTGCCGCTTTTTCTAGTTGACTGATAGCAGCCTCTGTTTCCCCCTGAAACATTAGCATTACACCCCGGTCCAAATGGGCGATGCCAGCAGTGTCGTTGGCATCGGGAAACGACATATCTTCTGCAACAGTTTGCCCTGAGCAAAAAATACCAAGCAAAAAACAGACGATTTGAAGCCTAATTTGAAGAGGGTAAGTTGGCAAAATCATTTATCTTGATACTATATTCAGATATCATATTTTCCTACAAAACGAGAGATTTGTCAATCCCTGTTTCAACTTCACATTAAAAAATCGGTATTTGTAGCATTTCTGTTGTTCTTTCGCTGAGGTCAGGCTATCCTTGATCTACCAGAAATTTNCCAACTNNAAAGGCATTTCACNTACTTCCCAATCAGGTTGAGAACGCTGACCATAGGTCGGACAATTACCTATCCAATGAAAAAGGAGAAAATACATTATGTTTCAGATCAGCACTTTTGAATCTGANGTCACCCCCCCGGTCGGTCATCCGCTCTGNGCCGGCTGGTATCCCCCTGCAGCCTCTATCAGAGATCCCCTTTCTGTCCTCGGGGTTGTTTTGGTGCCCGATGGCGAGCCGCCTATTGTGTTGTGTGCTCTTGATTGGGCTGAGCTGAGTAACCGNGACTATCTACAGTGGCGNGAAGACCTNGCAANAGCGGTGGACACCTCCGTTGATCGAGTNGCAATNCACTGCACTCANGCACACGACACCCCTTGGCCAGACCGTGANGCACAAAATCTTCTCGACGAATACGGTCACCCAAACGTAATCATGGAGGGTAACTGGGCAGAACGCGTGCGTGCTCAGGCTGCGGAGGTAGCGTCTGAATCGACGAAAAGCTTTCAACCTCTCACAGACATTAGCATAGGTGAAGCGTACGTCGATAGGATTGCTTCGAATCGCCGCGTTCTGGGCGANGATGGGAAGGTCCGAGGGGTACGGTGGACAGCGACACGAGACCCGGAGCTTCGGANTGAACCAGANGGCCTGATCGATCCAATGCTAAAATCCATCGGTTTCTGGCATGGGGAGAAGCGCATCGCCTGCCTGCATTATTACGCAGTGCATCCTACCGCCATGGACGGCACCGGCGAAGTAACACCGGAATTTGTCGGCCTTGCCCGCAATCGGCGTATCGAAGAAGATCCGGGAGTTGCTCACATCTATTTCACTGGCTGCGCGGGCAACATCACGGCCGGTAAATACAACGATGGTATCGCCGACAACCGTAAGTTGTTCACTCAACGGATTCATCAAGCCATGCTCGCCGCGGAAGCNGCATCTACTCGTCGCTCATTAGTCCGGATGCACTGGAAGGTTGAGCATGTTTATCTGCCCCCCCGAGAAGATATGAATGAACCAGACCTGCGTGCGATCTTAGGCGAAACAAAGACGAACGTTAAAACCAAGAGTAAGACTGCAATCATGCTGGCCTATCTCCACCGGCAAAATGTCCCTATTCCTATCACCTGTCTGCACATCAACGATGAAGTGGGGATTATGCATCTGCCCGGTGAGACATTCATTGAATATCAGATTCAGGCCCAGGAAAGCCGACCCGATGCATTCATCGCTGTTGCCGGTTACGGTGATCTTGGAACGGGCTACATTACCCTGGAACGTTCGTTTGCAGAGGGCGGCTACGAACCGGTTGATGCTTTCGTATCGGGAAAATCCGAAGCGATCATGCGCGCAGCAATAGCTTCGGTGACAACACCTTAGCCCGTGTGACTTACAGAGGAAATCGTTTCAGCAACTCGCACGCATATACTCGGGCAAGAAAGAGATTNTAAAGNTNTTTGGATTGGGGANNTAGGACATAAAAACGGTTCGCTACTTCACTTGTAGGTGACTTGCAGGTGAAACTTGACGTTAGCTTACTACTGTAAATCCCCCACCCAGACCCCTGTAGGAATGAAAAGTCATAATCAAATTTTCTGCCCGGANAATTACCTGGNACNGGGCCNACTCGATCACAACCAGAATAGATCGACATGAGAAGTTTGACAGGTTCTATAAAGGTTTCTGTTTATCCTTACAGCCAGTTACAAAACCATGCAAAATTTTGGCTTCCAAATATATTTGGAAGCCGGTATAATACTGCCAGAAGCAGGTAAAGCGTCTGCATGATTATCTCCTTTGAGTCGGANTTATGTTAAGAGATAATCCGGTATCTGCCGCTCTTTTTCACACAATTTGTTCAATCTATTTGCCAAAACCAAAATGGAAGTAACCTACACTTTAAGGAGATTGGCAATGATTTTTTCACCACGACATTTGATGGGTACAATTCGATCCTTGATGATTTTCAGTATCGTCGGAGTGATCTGTCTTGTCGTATCGGCGACTTTAGCCCTGGGACACTCTGGAGGTAAGGTTACGCCTAAGAAGGCCGCCAGCCCGATTACGATTGATGGTAAGATCAAGGAGAGCATTTGGAAAGCAGCTCTCACTGAATCTTCCCCNCCACAGGATATTGNGATGGATCCGCGGGCGCACGGGNCAGGTGGTATCAGATCATTGAAGGCGGTGGGGGCGGTAGCAACACCAATAAGGGAGGNCTGCGTGTCAGCCGTGGTCAGTTTGATGGTAACGACGATTTCCTGGCCCGTTGGGCAACGGTATGGGATGATAAATATCTCTATTTCGCTTTTGATGTTACTGATAATAGCCTACACGCTTATAAGAACGGTTACGACAAGCGTGACGGGGATATTGATGGAATCTAGTTGCTATTTGACACCAAGAATGATGCNCTGAAGGTAGATTTTCCGAAGCATAAATTCAAAACCAAAGACGTAGCCGGCAAGAGCACCTTAAACCCGACGATCACTACTGGATTTTTNCTCCCGTGACTGGGCGTGGCGCCGGGACAAGTTGGGCCTCATCAAAGGACGCAGGGGCGAATCCCGTGTTAAATGACCCGGCCAACAGGCACGTGATGGGTCTAGTTACCAAGTCTGGTTATACCGCTGAAATCCGTTTGCTGTGGGGCACTTTTCGAACCTTTCTATGGATCNCCACTCAAACCGAAAGNTGGTTTGACAGTCGGATTCGATATCACCATAACTGATATTGATAGAGATCCACCTGGTAAATATGCAGCGCCACCGCTAATAGCAAAAGGCAGGCGTGATGTTCATTAAGAACATACTTTCTCCGAGTAAAGTAAAATCTAAAAGAGAAAACAGCCTTACTACCCAGGTTTCTTCATTATCAGAGGTGCTCCGTTACTGAGTTATGATAAATTTGCAAAAAGTTGTCCGAAATCAAGTCGAGTACCGAACAGACCCACTAACCTCTGAACAGACCAGAATCAACCCCGACAGAACCAAGCGGGTGAAACAGGCCGAAAGCCGAATTCAACTGCAAGAAATTATCAACCATTCCAGAAACCAATGCATTTTTTGCCCTGACCGAATCGATACGATAACACCTGACTTCCCAACCCAAATTTGTCCAACGGGTAAGATTAGAAGAGGAGAGACTACTATCTTCCCCAATTTGTATCCGTTCGCTGAAAATCATGCTGTTGGTGTCATCACCTCCCAGCACTTTCTGGATGTCGATCAATTCACAGACGAGCTACTCACGGACAATTTGATGGCTAGCCTGGATTATGTTCGTACTGCCAACAGCCAGTACCGGCAAGCTATCTACCCGGCTTATATCTGGAATTACATGCCACCATCGGCTGGTAGCATTATTCACCCGCATGTTCAAATTATGGTTGAAACGGAGCCGATACCAGGGGTTAAAAAATACCTGCAGAAAAGCGAAAACTATTTCAATCAATACCAAGAAAATTACTGGAAAATCCTGATTGAAGAGGAGAAGAGACTGGGGCAGAGATATATTGGTGGAACTGATACATTGTCTTTAATTGCCAGTTTCGCCCCTAGAGGTATGAATGAGGTTCAATTTATTTTTCATGGCATTAGCTGTCTCTCTGACTTGACCCAGAAACGGACCGACGATTTCGTCCATTGCCTGCGAAACATCCTAAAAGGTTATAAGCAGTTGGAGGTTGGTGCCTTCAACCTGGTTGCCTACTCCGGTCCGATGAATCAAAAGCAAGATTATTACTGGTTGAATATGAAATTGATCTCTCGCCCGTTCCCAAAGGGACTTTATACCAACGATACTGGCCCTATGGAACGGTTATATGATGCTTGGGTGATTGATACACTTCCAGAAAGTTTGCCTGGTCTGCTAGGCTGATGCGGTCCGTTGACAGTTCTCTTTCCCCTCCGGATGAAGATATCTACCGAAGTTCGCTGGTATCATGAACTAGATACCGGATCGTAAATTAGGTTGTCGTACTGGGGATTTCCGGCAGGTAGCTTCGAATATCCTGACCCGAGGATATGACCCGTGGTGTGTCAGTATTGCCAAACAGCTAGCAGTAAATTGTTTAGATGTTGCTGACCTGGTAGCGAAGTGGCACCTTCAGCAGGTTACTTTTTTCGGCTGTGCCTTGCTGAGCCGGCTCATCATATCCCTACGCTGAAAAAAGCGACACCAACCAACACCTATTATCCTCCCAAAAACGCTATAAAACCAAAAGGCTTCGCCCCCCAACTCCAAAGCGGGATTATGCATCTGATGTAAGAGGGAGAACATTCATGATCAGTGGATTTTACCTCGGCCATGAATCGGCCAGACGGTTTCTATTCGCTGATCACGAATGCCGTACAGTGTGTCATGTAGAAAGACTGTTGAGTCCCCGTAGCCAACCATGAAGTCGAAGACTTGACCAATCTGAATTTCTGTATTGGGCCGACTCAGGGTCACAACGCCGTGTTCGGCTGAGGGTTGAAAAGACGCGAAATCGGGCATGTTAAGTGCTTCCGGTGTTCGGCCCGCCCAGGCGGGCAAGGCTTTGAAGCCAGCATCAATAATGACTCGTTGTGGATCCGGCCGACTAGTGACCAGACTGCGGATAAACAGGGAGGGTTGGGTATCCACGCCCCATTTCTGGTAGGAAGCGTCACAAAAAATGGCCCCCCCTGCTTGCACCTCAGTGATATCGGCTAACGGAGTCGTAATTTTGTAGGTGCCGCTACCACCACCGCTAATGATCTCTATTGGCAGATTTGACGTTCGGCACATCTCAACCGTTCGGTGCAAGGCTTCGATTGAAGAAGCGATCGTATCGTGTTTCTCCTGCGGGTTTTCAATGCTAACAGCGTGTCCTTCCCAGGCCATCAAGCCGAGATAACGTAGACCTTTCGTTTGCTTGACCAGCTTGGAAAGTTCAACAGTTGGTTGGCCTGGTAATGTGCCCGCACGGTTCATTCCAGTATTGACCTCGACCAAGATGCCAATCTCGGTTCTGTATTCGGAGGCGATCTGTCCCAGTTGCACCACGTTGGTGGCATGATCCACTGCTACTTTGACCTCTGCCTGACGACACAGATTGGCCAGCCGTCGGATCTTATGTCTCGCCACAACCTGATTGGCAATCAAAATATCTGTAATGTCGGCCCAAGCCATTACCTCTGCTTCGCTAACCTTGGCACAGGTAACCCCAATCGCACCCGCGTGAACAGCTTTATGAGCAATCGCCGGTATCTTAATCCCCTTGATATGGGGTCGCCAATTGACATCCGCTTTCTGAAAAAAGTTCGCTAGTAGAATGATATTTCGTTCTAGTTGATCCAGATCCACCCAGAGGGCGGGTGTGTCCAAATCATCCATCGAGGATCCAATTAGAGTTGTCATTTTTGTTTAGGCCATTTATTGTGTATTATGTCATTTCAGTGGGTAAATAACTGTCTTTCCCCCACACGTTCAGGAATTGTCAGTTGAAGGCAAGTCGGAAGCCAATTACAAATTCGGCGTAGTCTTGACTAAAAAAATCGTAGCTGGTGCAGGTCGCGTGTTCATGATTGTAATACCAGGCTCCCCCGCGTACGACCCGGAATTGCTGGTCATCATCGTACCAGGTGCGGGTCCATTCCCAGACATTGCCCAACAGGTCATAACAGCCAAAAGAACTCATGCCTTCAGGGAACATGCCGACAGGGGTAGTAGTACCAATACCAGCCTCGGCCGTATTGCATCGGGGCTTATCAATCTCATCTCCCCAAGGAAAGATCCGGCCATCATTCCCACGAGCGGCTCGCTCCCATTCCTCAAAACTGGGCAATCGGCCCCCAGCCCACGTTGCATAGGCTTCTGCGTCGGTGCATCTGACCCTGGTCACCGGATGGTCTCCATGGTTTGGTGGAAACCAGTTGTCAGTATCTGAGTCGTCGTTTTGCCCG